>JAJSAJ010000339.1 GCA_024274855.1 Planctomycetota bacterium
CCGGTCAAGTTTGACACATATTGCATCAACCCGAAGTACAATCGAAGAAAGAAGTTACCAATAGGGGCTGCAATCCGATTTGGTGTCATCTTCGGCCGTGAACGGTTTAGACCGCGTCAGTGCCTTTCAGTGCCTTTCAGTCCCCTTCAGTACCCCCCGCTGGGGAGGTGCGGACGGGCCGCTTGAGCGCCGCGCGGTCGGTTCGGTGTGCTACGGCTGTCTTGGCCGCGTGGCACGACAAGACAGAGTTTCTATCATGTTGCCAGGGAGATGGTCATGGATGGCCCGGCTCTTAAGCTCCGCGTTCACTACCACAGCCATATTGTCATTCCTGCTCGTCTTGCGTCGACTCGGCTGCCCCGCAAGTTGCTGCTTCGAGAAACGGGAAAACCGGTAATTCAGCACACGTACGAGGCGGCTATGGGGGCCTCGCGGCCGATGGGGATTTGTGTTGCTGCTGATCATGAGGAGATTGCCGCGGAAGTGCGTCGGTTCGGCGGTCGGGTCGTGATGACTGACCCGCATGCGGCTAGTGGCACGGACCGTGTTGCGGAAGTCGCCCGATCGATGCCGGAGGTCGACGTGTTCATTAATGTGCAAGGGGATGAGCCTGAAATTTCGGCGGCCGCGATCGACTTGGTTGTCGAGATGCTTGAACGGAATCCAACGGCCATGATGTCGACTTTGGCCACACCTATTCGAACACGCCAGAAGCTCGAAGATCCAGCTTGTGTGAAAGTTGTCCGTAATGCAGTCGGTGAAGCTCTCTATTTCAGTCGAAGTCCGATTCCCTATGCGCGTCAGTGGGATGACAAGTTGCTCCGTGCCGATCCGCCCTGCTATTTGCAGCACTTGGGGCTCTATGCGTACCGACGGTCATTTCTCCTGAAAATGGCCCAACTTCCCCCTTCTCCACTGGAACAAATCGAGAAGCTCGAGCAACTCCGAGTCTTGGCGGCGGGCCAAACGATTCTGGTCGGGGTGGTCGACGAACCGTCGATTGGCATCGATACCTGGGATGACTATCGGGCGTTTGTCAGTCGGGTCGCGAACTGCTAAGATGCACTCCCAGGGTTGGGCACCCAGGGGCTCGCGATTGTCCCGCTCCGGGGCCACTTCTTCTACTTCAACTATTTGTGTGACAAGGGTTTGCGCACGCCGTTGCGTCATTGCCCGTGGATCCGCATAGTTCTCCATTTCTTGCAGCCAGGAAGGTTTGACCGATCGATGACGAAGCATATTTTTGTGACCGGCGGCGTGGTCAGCTCGTTGGGCAAAGGGCTAACCAGCGCATCGATTGGAATGCTGTTGGAACAGCGTGGATTGCATGTTCGCATGCAGAAGCTCGACCCGTATATCAACGTTGATCCGGGAACGATGAGCCCGTACCAGCATGGTGAAGTTTACGTGTTGGACGATGGAAGCGAAACGGACTTGGATTTGGGGCACTACGAGCGATTCACGCACAGTCCGCTGACTCGGGATGCCAACTATACAACCGGCCAAATCTATCTGTCGGTCATCGAAAAAGAGCGTCGGGGCGAGTTTCTGGGCAAGACCGTTCAGGTCATTCCACACGTTACGAACGAGATCAAGCGTGTTATTCGCAAGCTGGATGGGCCGGATGTTGATGTTGTAATCACTGAAATTGGCGGTACGGTCGGTGACATCGAAAGCCAGCCTTTCTTGGAAGCCATTCGCCAGTTTTCTCTGGATGAGGGAAAGGAGCAGTGTCTTTATATTCACCTGACCCTGGTTCCTTATCTTAAGGCAGCGGGTGAGCTGAAGACGAAGCCGACGCAGCATTCAGTGGGGCGATTGCGCGAAATCGGTATTCAACCGGACATCTTGATCTGCCGGACCGAACGGTCAATCAGCCGCGAGGATCGCGAGAAAATTGCGTTGTTTTGCAATGTACCGTTCAATTGTGTCATCGAAGAAAAAGACAAGGATTTCTCCATCTACGAAGTGCCACTGAGTCTCGTGGAGAATGATCTCGACAAACTCATTGTTAAACAGCTCGGATTGCCTGTTGGAACACTCGATCTGGAGAACTGGCGAGATCTGTTGCACCGGCTCCGCAATCCCAAACACGAAATCAGCATCGCGGTGGTCGGCAAATACGCACAGCATTTCGATGCCTATAAGTCGATTTATGAAGCATTGGACCATGCAGGAATTCGCCACCGTGCCCAGGTGCGAATCGCTCGCATTCAGAGTGAGTCGATCGAGCGGGAGGGAGCCGAACGTCTGCTGGCCGGCTATGATGGCCTGCTTGTTCCCGGGGGATTTGGCGAGCGGGGCATCGAGGGCAAAGTCGACGCAATTCGATTTGCTCGCGAACGCGGTATTCCTTTTTTCGGAATCTGTTTGGGCCTGCAGTGCGCCGCGATCGAATTCGCCAGAAATGTTATCGGCTTACAGGGTGCCCATTCGACTGAGTTTGACAAGGATACGCCTGACCCAGTGATTTGTTTGTTGAACGAACAGCGTGAAATTACCGAGAAAGGTGGGACGATGCGTCTTGGTGCTCAACCGGCTGTTCTGGCTCCGGAGAGCAAGGTACGGGCCTGTTACGGTACGGACACGATTTCCGAACGTCATCGCCATCGTTATGAATTCAACAATACATATCGTCGCCAATACCTGGACCATGGCATTCAGTTCGCCGGTACGGATCCCGAGGACACCTTGGTCGAGATCTTTGAGTTACCGGCACATCCCTGGTTCGTTGCGGTGCAGTTTCACCCGGAGTTCAAGTCGAAGCCGACGGCGGCTCACCCGCTGTTTGCCGGGTTTGTGCAAGCGGCCATCGAGCGGCATGCAGCCGATAAAGATCGATCATGACGAACAGCAGTACAAGAAAAATGAAAGTGATTTGACCATGAATGATGCACAATCGGACAAGTCCAAGGTAATTGTTGATGAAGATTGGAAGAGCCGCGTGCAAGCAGAAAAGGAAGCAGCCAAGAATGCGGCCGCGGGTGAGGCGGCAAAACCGGCGACGGCAAGCGACACAGCTGCTAGCGACGCATCGGAACAGTCACTTCAGTTGCCAGAGCCGTCGTTTTCACTCTTGATCACCACGCTGGCTACTCAGGTGCTCGCCGGACTCGGCCAGACCGGGGGCCCCGAGCCATCGGATGAAGTTCCCGTCAACCTTGATCTTGCCAAACACTACATCGATACGCTGGAACTACTTGAAAAAAAGACGGCAGGAAACCTGACCGAGGACGAGTCGCAGTTGCTGACCCGATTTCTCTATGAACTGCGGATGCTGTTTGTTTCCGTGCGCAACCAAGTTAAGAGCAAGCCGAATAGCTGATGCGTCGGTCCCGGTCTTAGCACGTAGGGTGTGACCAGTTCGCCGTCGAGAGTTCTCCATCTTCCGTAACCTTCACGGCGAGCGCCGGCACACCAGCAGGCTCTCGAGCTAAAAAGCATGTGCTGAAAATCCCCTTTCCGCTCGCTCCCCGCCGCCTTTGGCGGCGGGGAGCGAGCGGCCGTCGGCATGCCATGACATGCCGGCCTTAGCTCAATAGACTCGCTCACCAACGGCACAAGGCCGTTGGGGTCGATCCGCCGAAAAAACAGCAGCGAAATACAAATCCTACTGCAGACGGCTAAATAGTTACGCATTTTTCAGTTTTCATTGTAACCTTTTCAATTTCCCGCGTTGAGCCGGAAGTTCGTGTGATGCCAAACGCCCATTCCAGCCCTGAGATCACATGGCAGATCAACCTGGCCAGAAAAACTTCTTGCCATTTTGCGCAAAAGTTGACCGGTAACTGTGGACTTGACCGGTAACTGTCTATTCCCCCATAGCAATGATGTGTTTCCCGGCTTTCTCTCCTCGTTTTCGTCTCGTCATTGGCGTAAGTTGCACGGAGCCGATCAGTGCCGCAATCTGGTCGACCACCCGTTTCGGCTGTGCCAGGATCAAGTAATGGTCTTCGTCTTCGTAAATATCGAGTCGAACGCGACACTTGTAAAATTTGAGCGTCGATACGGTTTGTTCGACCAAGCGTCGAGGGATTCGGCGGTCGCGGGCACCGTGCAAGAACAACATTTCGAGCCGACGACGACGCTTGAACCACTCTCGCGAATAGTACCCGATCGTGCAGTAGGCCAATCCGGCGAGCACGGTCACACCCAATCCAACTGTCCGCCCTCGCCATGTCGCACTCAGCGCGCAAAGCAGCACACCGATCGCAAACGAACTCACAATCGGAACCCCCATAAAGATCCGAGCCGCACTGCCGAGAACTCTTTTTCCGAACATCATTGCATTGAGTTGACTTGATTTGAGAATCGATCAACGACCGGGCGACGATTATACTCCGGATCCGGTCGGTCGTGTTAGTCTGACTGCCGCGTCTGTTTGGGGAGGCTTCCTCGGTCAGCATCTTGTGAAGACACCACGACCGCTGACGAAAATAGACCACTACGAAAAAAACCTCGTTCCACTGCGGTTGGCAATCGGAACGAGGCTTTGTGTTGACCGATGTCGGTTCTTCGATCAAATGTCGTAATACAAACAAAATTCGTATGGATGCGGTCGTAAACGCATGGCATCCACTTCGTTCTCCCGTTTGTACGTAATCCATGTCGACTCAACGTCTGAGGTGAAGACGTCGCCCTTCAGAAGGAACTCGTGGTCCTTCTCCAATGCTCGCAACGCGGCACTCAGCGATGCGGGCGTCTTGGGAACTGCCAACGCCTCTTCCGGCGGCAAGTCATAGATGTCCTTATCAAGCGGGTCACCTGGACTGATCTTGTTCTGAATCCCATCAATCACCGCCATCAGCAAAGCGGAGAACGCCAGATACGGATTGCAGCTGGGATCCGGACAACGGAACTCGACACGTTTTGCTTTCGGACTCGGACTATACATTGGGATTCGGCAGGCGGCCGATCGATTACGTTGCGAGTAAGCCAGATTAACGGGCGCTTCGAAACCCGGCACTAGACGCTTATAGCTGTTGGTCGTCGGATTTGTGAATGCGAGAAGTGCGGCAGCATGTTTCAGAATTCCGCCGATGGCATGCATGGCCATATCGCTCATGCCCGCATAACCACTACCTGCGAATAGCGGTTCGCCGTTTCTCCACAATGAAATGTGCGTATGCATTCCAGAGCCGTTATCTCCAAAGAGCGGCTTTGGCATAAACGTTGCGGTTTTGTTGTGCTTGGCCGCGACGTTCTTGATGATGTACTTGTACATCAACAAGTGATCAGCGATGAGCACCAGCTCGTTGAACCGAAGGTCGATTTCAGCCTGGCCGGCGGTGCCCACTTCGTGGTGTTGGCATTCGACATTCAGGCCACAGTCGATCATTGTCTGCATCATTTCGTTACGCAGATCCATCTGTTGATCGGCTGGTGGAACGGGGAAATACCCTTCCTTGTGGCGAAGTTTGTATCCGAGGTTTGGATTCTCGACCCGGCCTCGATTCCACTGGCCCTCGATACTGTAGATGTGATAGTAGCCTTCATGTTCATTTTGATCGAATCGAATATCGTCAAAAACAAAGAACTCGGCCTCCGGACCAAAATAGGCCGTGTCGGCGATGCCCGTGCTCTTCAGATGGTTGACGGCTTTTCGGGCCACATTGCGCGGATCACGACTGTAGTCTTCCCGCGTGATCGGATCCTGGATATTGCAGATCATCGACAGCGTGGGCAGCTCCGTAAACGGATCGAGAAATGCCGTATTCGGCTGAGGAACGACCAGCATATCGCTCTCGTGAATCCCTTTCCAGCCTCGGATGCTCGACCCGTCAAACCCCAGGCCATCCTCGAAAACGTCTTCGTCCAACTTGTTGACGGGGATCGTGAAATGCTGCCACAATCCCGGAAAGTCCATGAATCGGAGATCAACGGCCTTGACGTCTTTCTCACGGCATAAAGCCAACACTTCTTTCGGAGTCACTGTCTGGGTCCCTTTCGATCGCAGTCAAATCGGCCGATGCGTTGGTCGGTGCCACCCTGGCAGTCGACGCACCATGCCTTTGGAAATAATGCTTGTTCACTGTCCCAATGCCACAAAGCTGTTGATAGGCTCCGCGAATTGCATGTCGTTTTCTCTGGGGCGAAACCCGACCATTTTGGGTTAACCCCGGCCTTGATCGCAATCCGGTCCAGCAGCAGGCAAACAGGTTCCGGCTGCAGTTCCAAACCTCTTGTAGCGTCCTGGATTACGCCATGTCCCGCTCGGCAAGCGGGACCTACCTGGACGACCTTACGATCAAGGCCGTTAACCCCCAGCAACCAACGACGAGCTGGGCACGTTAGGTTGCGTGCCGCGCCTTCTACCTCGCATTCATCGGCCCCGGCAGGCTCTCTGCGGGAGGGGGGCATTGGCCTGAGGGGTCTATCCTCGTCAGATTTCGAGTACCGACTGGGGGCAAATCGCCGCAGTAAATTGCAGGAGCCAAACACGTTCTCCCATCGCAGACGGCTAACCGAGGATAGAGGTTTGCCGGCTACTAAGTAAGCAAGTCCAGTGCCATTCTGCGTGTCCGGAAACTGCTGTGGCAGTTCTTACGTGTTGGCGTACCACGAGTTATGGCCGTCCATGAAAAGTTGGGAATTGTCGAGGTTCCTCGGGCCTGCCTAATGTCTAAGCATTTCCTGGTGAAATAGCATGCAGGTTGTGCAGATGGTCTGCTTTCGTCGCAGAACGGTTCATGATGATGTGATACTACTGGCGGTGAGCGGGCGGGCATGTTGGCGGATTCCGGGTTGCTGCCCTGATATCCCGGCGGTGTAGAAGTGCGAGAAATGCGGGAAGCAGAATCGGGCGAACCACAAATGTGTCGAGCAGTACGCCGAGCGAGAGGGCGAAGCCCAATTCTAGAATGCTCTGAAGCGATCCGGTACGAGGGCCCGCCAACCACTGGCTGCCGGGAATCCAATGGCTCCAGGCCGAGCTGGTCATCGAGAAGAATGTGCCAGCCATGATGACGCCACAGCTTGTGATGATACCGCCCGTCTGGATGATGGCGCGTCGCAGGCCGGCAATTGGCCCCAGTCTTGCCTGCTCTTCCAGGACGCGGGTCGTAAGGTAGACGTTGTAGTCTTGGCCAATTGCCACCAGGATGACAAAGAGAAACAGGGGGACCTTCCAATCAAGCCCATAGAACGCTTCGCCATAAACCCAGCTGAATGCCAATTGGGTGATGCCCAACGCCACATAGTAGCTGAACAAGACAGACAACATCATGTACACGCAGACGGCCGGGCGACGTAGAATGACCAGCAAGACGATCAAAACTGCCAGCACGACCAGGATCTGAATGCGGGTGTTGTCCTCTCGCGTGACACTCCGCAAGTCGCGAATTGCGGCTGTCGTTCCCGCGAGTGCAAACCGGGCACCGTACCATGGCGACGCAGCATCCTCGGATAGCTGTTTGAGTGTTTGTTCAATGTGGTCAACGACATGAACCGCTTCGATGGAAAACGGTCCAAATTCCAAGATCACTTCAAGGCGAACCAGTGAGTCACGAAACTCAAGCGAATGGGCAACAAAAATCGCTTTGATTTTTGGGTGAACTCGGAGCACTTGTCGCCGCCGAGACCTGCCACCGGCAAGGCCCCCCTTGGTTTCGCCCGGCCGGAACTCGCCAAGCGGATCCTCAATGCTGCGTATCGCTCGCACGCCAGGCACGTATAATCGATCGGACAACTTGCCAATTCGCTGCCGGCCCTCCGGTGATTCGAAATCGCCCCCCTTGAGATCGACCAGCACGGTTACCGGCCCACTTTCACCGATCGGAAAGAAGTTCTTGAGGATGTCAGCCCCCTGCCTGCTAGGACTCTGCTCCGGCAAGCCACTTAGAAAATCATAGGTCACGCGGTTGCCACGCATGATGCCGTATCCGGCGACTGGGGCCAACGCGACAAAGGAGACACTTAAGACCAATCCGGGATGGCGGATGATCATGTTGGCGACAAACTGCCAGATTTGTTTGGCCAGGGATGCGGACCGCGGTCGTGCCGAGCGGCTGTCGGGTTCCGACGCTGAGCTGCCCGATCTAGTTGGCCAGAATAGCATCCGGCCAGCTGCGATCATGATCGCAGGGGTTAGTGTCACGCAAGTCAACAGCGTTACAGCAAGGCAGATTCCAATGATAGGCCCGCTGTTGTGGAACTTGCCGAACTTGGCAAAAAACATCATGCCCAGCCCGAGAATGGTCGTCAGGGCACTGGCAGCCAATGCATTTCCCACGTGACGCAACGCAGCCGCGACCGCTTGCCTGTGTTCGAGCCCTTGCTCCATTTCTTCCCGGTAACGCATGATAAGAAACAGGCAATAGTCCGTTCCAGCGCCAAATAGAATCACAACAATAAAAATTCGAGTTGTCGTGAATGCCTTCAAAGTCCACCAATGGAAACCGGGGACCGAGGAGAGCTGTGTCAGCAAGGCAATCAGGCTGGTCGATACGCTTAACGCGATACCAATCGACACAAGAGGCACGGCGACCAGCAGTGGCGAGCGATAGATGAATGCCAGTATCAAGATAACTAGGACGATCGTAAACCACTCAGTATGTTTGATGCTTGCGGCCGCCGAACGCAGAAGATCGGCACCGACAGCGGCCGAACCTGTGATGGCAATCCTGGTGGCCGAGTCTTTACTAGCCTCAATCGTTTTCTGGACTTCCCGCAACTGGGCTTCGATCTGTCGAAGGACCTGGATATTATCCACCGCCATGAATTCGTTGCTCAGTTGCAAGACCACAAGTCGAGCGCGATGATCATGGCCGGCGCCGCTGATCAACTTGCTACCAAACTCACCTTGCCAGGTCCAGACATCCAATAGCGGCAGCTTCGCTGCCGAAAGAGGACGTGGAGTTGGATCGTCCAGCAACATCGAAGGCGGTGCCAGAACGCCGGCGATCCGAAAATTCTCTTCTGCTTCTTTGTCTTGACCAAGGAACTGTTCGAGCAACCCGAGGTTGAAATAGGCTTCAGCCAGACGCGGGGGCTGGCGATTAGCTGCCGTCGAATCTTTCGCGATCAGACTATCCCAAGCCGAGGCAAGGTCTTCGTCAAAGCTGATCGCGTCGTCCAACGCGTTGCGAGCTTCCTCGGCGGCGGATTCGATTTGCCGGCCTGCAAGATCGGCCTCTTGCAGCTTGCCGGCGACGCGCAGCGAAGCTTCCAGGCGAGTCGTCTTTTGGATAAAAGCAACTCGCGAAGCCCCGAGAAGATTCTTCATCCGCCGTGCGGTGTCATACGCAGCGACCAAGCTGTCTTTTGTGCGGTAATGGGTTGGTTGGATTAACGCGATGACGATCTGGCTCTTCGCGCGTTGGTCCGGAAATGCGCGAGCCAGCCATGCTTCCCCCACAACACTTGGTACCGAGTTAGGCAAGTAGGCAAAATCTCCGTCGTGCGTGATGGTCTCCCACGGTGGGGCCACGAGTCGCAAGCCCACGAGGAGCGCGAGCCAGCCGCCGATGATCAGCAGCCAGTGTCGCGTAATTAGGTTGGCCAAGCGGTCAAACATGATCCCGGAGCCCGTTTATCAAGGGCACTCGATGGCAGCGGCTGGAGTCGATTGTGTGATCTGTTTGCGCACTTCCGCCGCGAGAAAGAACGATCCGGTAACGCAAATCAGGTGGTTTGGTGATGCTACCCTCTGAGCGCATTGCCAAGCCGCTGATGGGTCGATGCGGACATGAATCCGAGCAGGCGTGGCTTGGGCGGCGAGCTGTAGCGATTTGGTGATGTCGGCCAGGTGTTGCGGAGGCATGGCTCGGGGGTTTGTCACGTATCGTGTCAGAATAATATGTTCGAAATGGGGAAGCAGCTGGGCCAGCATTGCCGGCACGTCCTTGTCTTTACTGGCTGCAAAAACCAATACTCGCTGGCTTGACGGAAACCGTTCGTGCAATACGTCCAGCAGAGCTCTAATCGACGCGACATTGTGGGCCGTGTCCATGACCACCGTTGGGCGGCCGACGATCGTTTCCACGCGAGCCGGGCACGTTGCCTCGGATAGCCCGCCACGCATGGCACTTTCCGGAATGTCCCAGCCGTCTCGCCGCAACTGGTGTAGTGTTGCCAGGGCGACTGCGGCGTTGGCCGCTTGGTGCCGGCCCAATAGACGTAAGCGGATCCGTGCCATTTTCACGGCGGTTCCATCGACTTGCTCGTCATAGTCCAGGCCGTTGTCGGTCCATGCAGCCTGGTCAGATTGCTCAAATGACCCCTCCGAGTCGACATTGGCCATGTACCGAAAATGAAAGTCCCGGCCAACTGCCAATAGGGGGGCCCGCCGGTTCCGCGCCGTACGCTCGATGATACGCCGTGGCTCCGACTGCCGGACACCCGTGATAATCGGGATCCCCACTTTGATGATCCCAGCTTTTTCACTCGCTATGGCGGATAACGTGTTGCCCAGTTGGTGCGTGTGGTCAAGGCTGATGCTGGTGATCGCCGTGACAATCGGCTCGCAAAGGTTTGTCGAATCGAGTCGCCCTCCCAAACCAACCTCCAGGACGGCACATTGGACGTCTCGCCGACGAAAAAACAGCAGCGCGGCGGCCGTCGCAATCTCGAAATAGGTGGGACTCGTGGATTCGCCAGCATCTTGACCCTCTCCGTCCATTTTGGCAACGGCCGGCTCAACGGAAGCGACTAAATCGGTCAGCTCGCGTTCGGTACACGCTCGCCCTGCCACGACGAAACGCTCTTCAATTCGATCGAGGTGGGGCGACGTGTAGAGTCCCGTCCGGTAGCCTGCCGCATCAAGCACCGCGGCGATCATCGCTGCCGTCGAACCCTTACCTTTGGTTCCCGCAATATGGACAACCGGTAGCCCGTGCTGAGGATTGTCCAGCAAGGCCAATAGCCGTCGCATTCGGTCCAGGCGAAGCTGGCGACAGCGGAAGGGCATCTGCCGATTCCGCTCATAGTCGATACGGCCGAACAGATAGGCCAGTGCCGATCGATAGTCTCGGATTGTCGATCCCCTGTTTGGCATGCCCGCTCCGGCTACAATTGCTTCACTTGATGAGAATCACCACCAGAGAATCACTCGTTTGGTTCGTATCGACATGACGCACTAAGTCCCATTCCTCGCATGACGTGGTACGATCCATCAATTAGCCACGATTTAAACGAAAATTCTGTTGTCTGAAAGGGGGTGCTTCGGTTTTCACCGCCCGGCTGATCGGGTTTTGGTGGAACAACCGAACCCTGACGCCCGCATCAGCGTACACTATAGACGACTCCTCTGTGCCGTCCAAAGGCTGGGATCGTGCCCCGTTTTCAGGACGCTTGGGCTCGCCAGTAGCCTATGTGTGCCCTTTTTTGCTCGTTTACCGCCTGCGAGAACCACTTATGAGTACAGATGTTGCTGCCCAGGCCGCTTCGTCTCCGTCAGCTCAACCGAGTTCGGATGTCGTTATCGAAACACGAAATCTGACCAAAGTCTATCGAGACTTTTGGGGCCGGCAAAAAGTCCGTGCATTGAAAGCCCTCGATCTGGAAGTCCGACGCGGAGAGATTTTTGGACTCTTGGGGCCCAATGGGTCGGGCAAAACGACGACAATCAAGCTCTTATTGGGGTTGCTTTTCCCCACTAGCGGACGAGCGATGGTCTTCGGCAAAGATGCGTCCAATGTCGCCAAGAACGAACGCATTGGATATCTGCCGGAGGAGTCGTATCTCTACAAGTTTCTGAACGCGGAAGAGACCCTCGATTTTTACGGGCGCCTGTTCGATATGCCGGCTTCCGTGCGGCGCGAGCGAATCGATCAGCTAATCTCCATGGTGAAACTCGATTGGGCTCGCCGACGCCAATTGAAGGAGTATTCAAAGGGGATGACCCGCCGTATCGGCTTGGCTCAGGCCCTTATCAACGACCCCGATCTGATTTTGCTGGACGAACCGACAACCGGACTCGATCCGATCGGTACTCGTGAGATGAAAGATCTGATTGTTCGGCTGCGGGATGAGGGAAAAACGATCCTCCTGTGCAGCCACCTGTTGCCGGACATTCAAGATGTGTGCGATCGCATTGCCATTCTCCATCAAGGAGAACTGAAGGAACTCGGGCGCATTGACACGCTATTAACGGTCCAGGATGAAACACGGATTCGAGCCCGGGGTCTTAGCAAGCAGGCCGAAACGGAGATACGTGAGGTGATCGCGCGACACGGCGGCGAGCTTGTTGCAGTCGATCATCCGACGAGCACCCTGTAAGAGCTGTTCCTCGGTATTGTGCGAGAAAGCCAGGCACACCCAGGTCGGCGCGCACACGAGCGAAAGGAGCAGTCTCTGCCTGAATCGGGTGATGTGTCCACGAACTCAGATGCGTAGATCGCGGATTTGCAGAGTCACTAATCAGCAGCATTCAGACGCGGTGATGAAACCCCATGGAAATCCATCCGGACGAATTTCTCTCTTTTACTCAATGGTTTGGCCCCGCTGTGGGGTTCTTTGTCATTGCGGTTCCCATTCTGATCCTCTTGGCAATCTTTTTTGCTATCTGTTTGCGGCATCACGCCGTGGACCGGTTGAGGGTTTCTATGCTGTTGCACAGGTCCTTGCCTCGGCAATCGGCCGTGATTTGCCCGGTATGTCGATTTCTCGCATCTGGGCTTTGACGCGTCTGACGATTCACGAGGCGCTGCGCCGTCGCGTCCTTATCGCATTTGCCGTGTTCGCGCTAATTTTCCTCTTTGCCGGTTGGTTTCTGGATGTCAAGAGTCGTGATCCGGCTCATCTGTACTTGAGTTTCGTTATGACGACAACCAATTATTTGGTCATTGTGTTGGCTCTGTTTCTCGGTACATTCAGTATCCCCGCCGACATCAAGAACAAGACGATTTTTACGGTTGTGACCAAGCCGGTCCGCTAGAGCGAAATTGTTCTCGGACGCGTATTTGGATTCACGATCGTAATTACGGCTTTGTTGGTACTGATGTGTGGGATCAGTTACGTGTTTGTTGTTCGCGGACTCCGGCACGAGCACCAAGTGGCTGAAGACACGATCACACGCATGGAAGCAGAGGCCTACGGGCAGCCGTCACCTGGCTGGGAAGGTGCGACGACGATTAACTCGCACCATCGTCACACATGGCAGGTTGACAATCAGGGTAAAGGCCGTACTGATCGAGCGATGGGACATTGGCATGAAGTGACCGTTCAAGGGGATCCAAGTGCGCCGAAATCGGACGAGATTAAGATCGGAGCACCGCGGGGCCAATTGGCGGCACGGGTTCCCATCTACGGCCAACTGACCTTCTTGGATAACTTGGGAAATCCCTCGGACAAAGGCATCAATGTCGGTAAGGAGTGGGAGTATCGGAGTTATATCCAGGGACGCTCACTCGCCACGGCTATCTGGACATTTGAAGGAATATCCGAGAAGCAGTTTCCGGATGGTTTGCCAATTGCGATGACCTTGAGTGTCTTCCGTACGTACAAAGCCAATATCGAAAAAGGAGTGCGTGGAGTCATCATTGTCAAGCGAATCGATCCTCGCAAACCGTTGCAGTGTGAACCGATCGAGTTCGTGGCTGAAGAGTTTTCTACGGACAAAATGCAGCAAGTACTGATTCCTCGTAAACTAACACCGATCGGTGCGGATGGGGCGGCAGGCCGTGAAATTGATCTGTTTGACGATCTGGTAAGAGACGGCAAAGTGCAGATTTGGATTCGGTGTGACGATCCGAGCCAGTACTTTGGGATGGCACAGGCCGATTTGTACATTCGTGCCGCGGACGCTCCGTTCGCGTGGAACTTTGTCAAGGCGTTTATCGGCATCTGACTGCAGATGTTGCTCGTCCTCTGTCTGGGAATCATGTTCAGTACTTTTTTGAGCAGTCCGGTTGCGGTACTGGCAACGGTCTCCGCGGTACTGGTCGGCTTTGTCGGCCAGTTCATCACGGCGTTGTGGACCCAAGAGGTGTATAGCGGAGGTCCAAAAGTGTACGGTGGCGGACCAATCGAGTCGCTGATACGCCTTGTGACACAAATGAACGTGATGACGGATTTGGATCTTAATCCAATCGTTTTGTCGGTCCTGAAAGTTACCGACTGGGTGTTGCTTACCATCATGCATTCAATCGCGTCGATCCTTCCCAGTTTTGCAGCATTGGGGCGACCGGCCGAATACGTCGCATACAACTTGAATATCTATGGTGACCTGCTGGCTCGGCATCTGTTGACTACGCTCGTTTATGTTACCGCCGTGACCATCGTCGGTTACTTCTTCCTGAAAACTCGGGAAATCGCCGCATGAACCAGAAAACAATCTTTATCCGAAAAATCGTCTATGTGGGCGCCATTGTGGCACTGCTGTTTCCCTTGTTTCTGTTGGGACAGCCGGCAACGCGTTCCGTGGCGGAATCGGAACCCGGAATGGACGCGCAGGCTACCGGAGTGGTTAGCTCGGCTGGCGGGAAGCTGGCGCAATTGCGAGCGGGGTACGGACTGTCGCAGGCCGGGTTGGGGGAGATTGATCCAGCCAGTGAGACCATGAAAATGGCAACTCTTGGGCTGCGCGGTGTTGCGACGAACCTGTTGTGGACCAAAGCCAACCGATATAAGCGAACGGAAAGCTGGGACAAACTGTCCGCCACATTGAACCAAATCACCAAACTGCAACCAAACTACATTTCCGTATGGGAATTCGAAGCACATAACTTGTCCTACAACGTGTCCGCCGAATTCGACAATTACCGCGACCGATATTATAAAGTCAAGGAAGGGATCGAATTTCTGATCAAAGGAGCCAGGCTTAATCGCCGCAGTCCTCGGCTGTTCTGGAATCTCGGGTGGTTTGTCGGACAGAAGATTGGACGCGCGGACGAGCACAAGCAGTTTCGGCGTCTTTATCGCACCGATACGGTTTTTCACGATGCGATGTATCCTGATGTCAATATCGAGCAGGCGATTGACTCGGCATATAAACGGCCGGACAACTGGCTAACTGCTTATCTCTGGTACAAGAAGTCACAGGCTGTCGCTGATGAGGGAATCCCCGTTACCTGGATGAGACTTGATCCCAATAAGGCGGGTTTGACGGATAAGCGACGCAGCTCAGTGCTTTTCTATTCGGATCCAGCAATGGCGAAAATAGACCATGCAGCGGCAGTTACTGAAGAGATTACACCAGACGAGAAGACACAATATGCCTGGAAAATCGCGGGTGGGGAATGGGATGATTTCGGTAGCAAGGATATTCCGACAACGGCTGGTTTCACGATCCGCCTGAAGAACCTTGATGCGGCTCGGAAAGAAGTTGATCAGTGGCGAGCCAAGCTCGAAACACTTGCACCCGGTTTGCGTGAAAAGGTTCGCGATGAACGACGCAAGGCCCTCTCGCCTGAAGAACTGGCCGTCGACCAAAACCGGAGCAAACCGTTCAACGAGCTTTCGAGCGCCGAAATCGATTTGATCCATGTCGTCAATCAGAAATTGACGGTGACCGACCGTGACTTGGCTGAGGCGGTGCCCGACGATCTGCGCACCGAAGCCCGGTATTATGCTGCCCGAACGGCCGAGGCAATTGCCAATGCGAATCGAATTGGTTCGTACTCGGTTGTCGTCAATTATCCCTACTGGGAGGTTCGATGCGCCGTGGAAGCGGAACCGGTGACGATCAGCGCTCGACGTTTCATGATGTTGGGAGAACAACAAGCCGAAGAGGCGAACCCCGAAGAAGCTCGCCGGTACTATGAAAAGGCCTGGGACGAGTGGGCTAAGATCTTTGAGAAGCATCCCCCATTGATTCATGACGAAATGGCAGACGATCTGAAAGATCCCATCGAGCACTACAAACAGGTCCTTGATCAGATGAGCGAAGAATTTCCCGAAGACTTTAAGCTGAATATACTCCTGACCAAGGATAAGGAGCCCATGCGGCTCCAATCCGTTGCGCCCCCAGGAGATCCAAAGAACACTTCCCCACCCACGGTGGACAAAAAAGAGAGTGCGGCTACTGCCAAGCCGACGAAGCAATCGTCCGGTTCGGCTAAGAAACGACCGTCCGATGGAGCCAAGAAACCACAGAAATCGGACCAGAAGGCTTCCCCTTCGGCTAGCGCCAAGAAGTCCTAAACCCGGACGCGCCGGAACCATTGCGAAGTGCACTCCAGAAGCCGCCTGCTTCAGCTGGCGGAGCATTCCCGCAGTAAACCTACCTGCACCTAGAACAACAACTTGACGTCCGACAGTCGCTTCTGTGCGTCCGCCATCAACGCATCTTCCGCTCGTTCGTCCACCGCTTCGTAGGTTGCCGAAAAACGAAGATAAGCTCCAGCGTCGTCCCATGGAACGGTCACGATTGACAGTTCGTTGATCAAATACTGGCTGGCCGCTTCCGCGTTTGCGAATGTCGGGCCATCTTGAACGCCGCGAGGGGCCGGTGCGTAAAGAAAATAACTGCCGCCTGGCATCTGGCAATCAAAACCACACGGCGCGAGCCCATCGACCAGTTTGTGTAATCGTCGGCGGTACTTCCTGTTCGTTTGCTCGGGAATCGATCGGTTCTGTAAAGCAGTGATTCCGGCCTTTTGGATTGCAATGAACTGGCCCGAGTCGCAGTTGTCCTTGACGTCGGCCAGGGCCCGAACGATCTGCTTGTTGCCGCATACCCACCCCAGTCGCCATCCAATCATGTCAAACCCTTTAGACAACGAATGGACCTCGACTCCAACCTCCTTGGCGCCAGGCACGGACAGGAAGCTGAGCGGTCGACCTTCAAAGGTCAAGACGAGATGTGCAGCGTCCTGGACCACGACAATTTCATTGCGTCGCGCGAACTCGATGACCTCTTCGTAGAACGCCAGGGTGGCCACTTTGCCGGTCGGGCTGTTGGGGTAATTCAATACCAACATCTTGGTTTTGGCCACGACATCGGTCGGCACCGCGCTGAAGTCCGGAAAGAAACGGTTTTCGGATAACAAAGGCAGTTCGTAGACGGCACCGCCGTAATAGCGTGTATGCGTAGCGGCGACCGGGTATCCGGGTACGGTGACTAGTGTGATGTCGCCCGGATTAATGAAACATGCAGGTAGCATGGCCAATGCCGTTTTGGAGCCGATGCAGTGATTCACTTCGGTGTTCGGATCAATCGTGACGCCAAATTCTCGCTGCATGAAATGTGCAACGGCCTCCTTGAATTCGGGAATGCCGTTGTCCGCATACCCGCGATTTTCCGGCCGATCTATTTCCTCTGCCATCCGCTTGCGGACGTCTTCCGGGGCCATCGCGTCATTTTCCCCGATGCCAAAGTCGAGCAAAGACCGATCAGGGTGCTCGGCCAATGCCTTTCGTTTCGCACGCTTGATCTTCTCGAATTTGTAAATGTCGTCTCCCGTGCCGTAGCTGGCACCCCCGATGCGGTCCGCGAAGAGTTTTTGAAAAAAGGGTTCCGTCATTGGTTGCCTCGTCAGCCAGGAATGGCAAGCAGGGTTGTGACTGTGAGCAAACGGAGCGTTGCTTCACTTTTGCGACACCAGCACGATCGATCACCGAGCCAACGTCAGAGGGTGATCGAGCTTTCCAGTTCGAAAACTCTAGCTCAAGCCGACCCATCTGACAAGCGGCTTTGCTGCCGGCGCACGAGGCCCTGATGAACTGGAGCAGGCGACGGACCTCGTTTACCTCTGGAGTAACACTTTAGCCAAATGGAGAACGCACGTTGGTCGAAGGACCCCCATGGGCTTGTCCCATGGGTGAATAAGTCTCTCGAGCTAAAAAGGATGTGATGCCCCCCCTTTCCGCTCCCTCCCCGCCGCCTTTGGCGGCGGGGAGGGAGCAGCGGCCGTCGGCATGACATGCCGGCCTTAGCTCAATAGACTCGCTCACCAACGACACAAGGCCGTTGGGGTCGATCAGCCGAAAAAACAGCAGCGAAATGCGAATCCAACTGCAGACGGCTAAACAGTTACCCTCGGGATAATTTTGCGCGAGCAACTGCCGGTATTATCAACGTCAAAGATCGTTACGTGTTTGACAAAGTTCCAGCGACCAACGAGAGCGGGCGATTGGGGTCCCGAGAGGTCGCTCGGAGTTGGTTGCGGCTCTGCCGCCGGTGGCAGTTGGTACTTTGTCATGAACCACGTTGGTCTCCTTCGAACGATTCAGGGATCGCAATCGAGGCCTCTTCCGGATCGCGGATTCCCCATTGTCCAATTCCAATTACCAGCCCTCGCAGCGATTCTCGGTCTTTCGGCTTCCCGAGCACGAAGCTCGCTCCGTACCCGACCAGTAAGGTGAAAACGACGCCAAAAGAGAGTGGCCAGATGCCGTTCAGCTTCTGCTGCCAGGGCCAGAGCCACGCCATTGACTGGTAACTGTTGGCGACCATGAGCCAAATGGTGAACAACGTCCCCAGCACCAAGGCGCTTAACGCACCGGCCGCTGTGGTACGGCGCGTGAACATACCGAGCAGATAGATGGCCAGCAAGGGACCTCCGAACGTATTTACAATCCCGATCATGATCGTGAAGATGTCGTTGACCTGGGCTACTAATAGGGAAAACAGAGTGGCAGCTATCCCAATAATCAAGACTAATGGTCGGCCGATTCGCAATTCATCCGCTTCATTGAGCTGTTCCACCGGCTTGTTGCACCATCGAGCCAAACTGCGGCGTCCGATTCCTAAACGTCGATGAAAATCCGTGATACACAACGTGCAGATTGAATTGAGTCCGGAATCGATTGACGACATCGACGCGGCAAGTAGCGCGGCGAGGATCAGGCCGGCCAGCCCGAATCGCAACCGAGTTGTGATGAAATGCGGTAACAACTCATCCTTCGCCATCCGATTCAAAATGATCTCTCCACGTCCCGTGCCGCTTGACGGAGGGTGACGCATGGCTAACTTGTCGATGTTGACGTGGCTTGTTCCACCATCGTCGATCACTAGGCTCTCGGCACTTTCAAACGGCGTTTTTGTGTTTGGACGTAATAGACGGCGTTGGGCAACCAGTTCGCCAATGTTCGATTCGGTAATCGCGTGTTGCGTCCACGCGATCAACGGTTTGCCCTCCTCGTCCGTTACCGATTGGTGGGTCTCTGCATCGACATTGGCAACCCAGATGCCTCGCATCGATTCCGGATGATCGTGATAGTAGGCCAGCAAAGTCAGACCGGAATACATTAGTGCTGGAACCATGATACTGACGGAAACACAGTTCATAATGAATGAACGTCGTGCTTCGCGCAAGTTCTTCGCGGTGAGATATCGTTGAACGGTAATCTGGTCGGCCACGTAGAACGACAGCATCGCCAGAATGAAATGCGGAACGATCCCCCAAACCGCCCATTTGCTGGACCAGTCGAATTGCAGATCTATCAGGCGGGTGCGTCCCAGATCGTCAGCAACCTGCCAGACACGCGAAGGCCCACCGTCCAGTTGCCACCAGACCGTACCAACGATCAGAACGAGGCCGCCGGCCATGATCCCGGCCTGAATAACGTACGTCCAGATGACCGCTTTCATTCCTCCGAGAAACGTGTAGCAGGTGCTGACCAGGCCCAAGACTAACAAAAGCCACCAGATGTCGATTTGCAATCCGGCCGCGACAAGCAGGACCTTGCATGGGGCATAGAGCACGCCCCCCAGCCAGAGCAGACGCCAGACGACAAACAGCATGCTGCTGACGAAACGTGTCGTCGCGTCGTACCGCATCTCCAGGTATTCGTAGATGCTGTAAATTTCCAGCCGGTGATACAATGGAAGGACGACACGCAACAGTAACGGAACCGCAAGCCAAACGGTCACCGGCATCCAAAGAAACATCAGGCCTACATGGTATGCCTCTCCCGGAATCCCACTGTAGCTGAGCGCCGACAACAAGGTTGCCATGATCGAAAGACCGATCGGAAACCAACCCATCGAACGACCGGCAAGAAAGAAGTCCTTGCTTGTCTTTTGCTCGCGGCTGAAATAAACGCCGACTCCGATCATCAGTAGCAGGTAGACTGCTAAAGCGCAATAGTCAATCGAGCTAAACGCAAACAGCATGGTAATGGTACTTTGGCTGTGAGTGGTGGGCGAATACGCAGGGACTCGCGTCGATTCTACCATCTTCCAAGAGGCAAAGCACGGCCTGGATCGTAACGCGGTCCAGGTAGGTCCCGCTTGCCGAGCGGGACATGGCGTAACCCAGGACGCTACAAGAGG
>JAJSAJ010000340.1 GCA_024274855.1 Planctomycetota bacterium
CAGACCCCCGTGGGCTTGCCCCATGGGTGAATCAGTCTCGCCGCTAAGGAGGATCGCCGCACGAACGCCCCCCAGTAAACGCGACAACAACTGATCCGCCGGTCCTTAGTAATACAAGAGACTTTCAGTTCGCTTTCAAGGGGTCAGACCCATTTTCGGCGACAAAATGCGTTCGCGTAAAGAAACGCTTGCTCCGCCGAAAATTGCGTCAGACCCCAGCGGCGTGAACGGCTACCTTTCAGGTTGTCCGTCACCGGGGGCAGACGCAACTCCGCAAGCCTGTTTGTTTCGATCTGCGAGGTCACTCCTGCCAGCACGAAAACATGCGCACACGGCGAGCGAATGGGACAGCCTGGTACCAGCTTAAGACACGTGCAGCGTGGCGATCAGGACACATCAAGCATGCGTTGCAGAGCGATCAGCGACCACTTGGCTGTTTCCGCGTCGACGTGAATTACGTTAACGGGCGTTCCCGCTGCGAGATTCTCGAGGCTCCAACACAAGTGAGGCAGATCGATTCGGTACATGGTTGAACACATGCAGACGATCGGTGCCAGGAAGTGGATCTCCAGATCCGGATGCTGTTGTTTTAGACGATTGACCAGGTGCCACTCGGTACCAATGGCCCATTTACTGCCAGCCGGTGCGTGCTGAATTGTCTCGATGATTTTGCCGGTCGAACCGGATTCGTCGGCCAAGTCGTTGACTTGCTGGCAACACTCCGGATGGACGACAACCTGAATACCGGGAATCTGTTTGCGGAACTGATGAACGTGCTCCGGTTGGAACACTTGGTGGACACTACAGTTTCCATTCCACAGGATTACCTTGCTGTCTCGAATGGCACCCTCGTCGAGGCCACCCAAGTCATCAGCAAATGGGTCCCAAACGGGCATTTGCTGGTTAGTAATTCCCATGCGTAATGCCGTGTTTCGGCCAAGGTGCTGATCCGGGAAGAAAAGAACACGATCACGTTGCTGAAATGCCCATCGCAGCACTGACTCCGCATTGCTGGACGTACAGACAATCCCTCCGTGGCGACCACAAAAGGCCTTCAAACTAGCTGCTGAATTGACATAGGTAATGGGTGTCATTTCGGCCGTGTCGGTCACCTCGGCCAATTCGTTCCAGGCCGATTCAACCTGCTCGATTGCTGCCATATCGGCCATCGAACATCCGGCGGCCAGATCCGGAAGAATCACCTTGACCCGTTGGCCATCTCGACGTTGCAGATTGTCGGGTTGATTGGCCAGGATATCTGCGGTTTCGGCCATGAAGTGAACGCCACAGAATACAATAGCTCGGCAGGCATCGTTCTCCGCGGCTATCTTGCTCAGTTTGTAGCTATCGCCACGCAAGTCACTCTGTTGGATAACCTCATCCCTTTGATAATGGTGTCCCAGGATTATTAGCTCGGACCCCATCCGCTCGCGTACTTGCGAAATGCGGTGTATCAGGACATCTTCGGAAAGCGCCTGGTAGGCATCCAACTCGAATCGCGGCGTGGGCTGTGTGATTGGTGCTGTGGTAGTCATGCGAACAATCGATTTCTTTACGACATGTCTGTGTGTGCAAACGTGAGCATTGCGGGTTGACGGCCCAGCGATCCTCGAACCACTTTGAATTATAGGCATTTTGTAGCTATCGAAACAGTCCCGCTTGCGGGGCCCGCATGTCCCAACACCGGTCGCCCCGGCCAGTGGTGCCCGCAATCCCAATAAGCCAAAAACGTTTCCTCCCGACCGCCCGTGTCTTGCCGGTGAAAATATAGAACCTGACCGGGTCGCCAAAAGCCAAGCCAGATCCGATCTGAACGACTCTGATATTACAAACCTCAATACTACGAATGCTGTGGCAAGACCAGGAATCGGGGTGGCACTGGCTCCGCAGTGTTTGCCTTCGGTTTGAAATACACACGCGTAACGATCTCAGTCCTACTCGACCGGACAAGACATGTACACGTCACTCGCGCGACTTACAACGCGCGAGGCTGACTCAGTGTTCCATGCTTGCCGATCGTTAGTCGAAGGTCGGAGAACTTTCGTGTATAGTATTCGTGGATCATTGATGAACTGAACACTCTTCTTGGAGAGGTTACCCCAACTCATGTTTAGGCCCTTGACTGCATGGAATTCAGACTGGGAAGTGCGAGGCCTGTTCACAACCATTCTTTGCTCGTTGTTTGCGATCACCACGATCCCCTCAGCCTCACAAGCTGAGGGTACCCGGAGAATCGTCGATTGTTATATCAGTACCGGGGACAATCACTGGCTGGCTCG
>JAJSAJ010000341.1 GCA_024274855.1 Planctomycetota bacterium
GTGTTAGTGCGGGGGAGGCAAGTCGTTGAAATCTGAACTTCTCGCCCGCCGGAAGTCAATGCCCGGCGTTTGAATTGGCGATCCAACGGACGCTACCATGATAGCTGTTGCCCCAGGAACAGCCCAGTTGGGCAATCCGGGGCGGCACAGGGGCAACGGGTCGGGGGCCCCGATCTGGTGACCTTGCACTCGATCGATCGCCGTTATCGGCGAGAATCGCCCCATGGGATTTGAGGGCCGACCGTGCATTCGACCGTTATTGGGCGAGAATCGCCATTGCCGCTCACACGTCTAGAAGGGGAGCCAGCGGCTGCGGAACAGGCGGCTGCGATCGGACTCGGTTAACGGTTTCCCAAAGTCGCGAGGCCTGCCCCCCACGATTTCCGGCCCTGTTTCGACATCCGCGTAGGGATCGAAGATTGTTGCATCGAGCCGCTGTTGCTGAAGTGTTCCGGCGGGACGCAGTAACGGGCGGTCCCGATAGCAACCAACCAACGCTGAGCCGAGCAACGCTACGACTGTCCATTGCAAGCTTCGCGCCATGTTTCTACCTCACCGTCTGTCCCGGAACTGGATGTGGCTGCCCACCGAGGGGTGCGGATTATAGGGATAGGGCTTGAACAATAGAAGGGGAATCGCTCACCCAACCATGGGAACCCCATGATTTTCCTCCCACACTACGGACTGCATCGACGAAACTGCTAGCAGGACTTGAGTCACGACTGCGGAATTGCCGCCGACCGATCGAAACTCCGAACAAAGGACGACCAAGCCGCACGGGGCCTTCGACCCGGAGAGTTTCGCTGATAGGCGCTCCCGTTTTTATGCACGGATTCTCCTGAGGAGGCTTTTTTTCACGCTTGCCGAAAACTCGCGACTGAGCGGCGAATCCTCGGATCGGGAATACTCAACCGGGACTGTAGATGTCCAACAGGGTAGCGAACTCGACCGGAACCAAGTCGACGGGAATGGCTGCGGCCGGCAGCAACACTGTTTGGCCTTTCTCTAGAGGCGTGTCCCCAAACCGACTGCGGATCCGGACCGTTCCATCGAGGACGACCAGGATGTGAAACCGGTTCGGGGCCGTCAGTGACCGGGGCGAGTTCCATTGCCAACGATCGACACAAAATTTGCTGCATGTGATCAACCGCTCGGCAGCACACTCGGACGGCGTTTGCAGCACGGTCGGAGTAATCGGGCCGCGCTGATAGTCGATCACTTCAAGAGCCTGCTCGATATGCAGCGGGCGTCTTAGGCCATCCGGTCCAACGCGGTTCCAGTCGTACAGTCGAAACGTCGTGTCGCTCGACTGCTGAATCTCTGCCACAACCAGGCCCTTGCCCAACGCGTGAACCGTTCCTGCCGGGATCAACAGACAGTCACCAACCGACGGTTGAAACTTGTGCAAACAGGCCTCGATTTGTCCCAAACCGATCTGCTGCTCCAGAACCTCGCGTGTGACCTCCGGACGTAATCCTGCGTAGATCAGGCTGCCGGGATCCGCATGGAGAACAACCCACGCTTCCGTCTTCCCATGATCGGGCGGTGATAATGTCGCTGCATACAAATCATCTGGATGGACCTGGACAGACAGGTCGCGATGCGCGTCCAGGAACTTGAACAACAGAGGAAACTGGGCCGGTACGGGAGCGTTTCCGAATAAATCGCGACCTTCCGTCCGGACCAAGCTGCCGAGTGTCTTGCCGGCAAACGGTCCGCCCGTCACCACACTTTGGTCTTGGCCATGATCCACGATCTCCCAACTTTCGCCAAAATCATCGCCTTCGGGGAGTGGCTTGTGCAACAGCGACTCCAATCGCCGCCCCCCCCAGATTGCGCGGCGAAACAAGGGTCGAAAGCAGAGTGGTCTGTCGAGTGTCATGATTAGCCTCACAGAGCGGCAGGGCCGCAACTCAATCCAAGCTACCGCTCGGGGCCTCAATGGCCCGCTTCCGTTGGTCGCTGGGAGATTGTCAAAAAGTTAACGATCTTTGGTTCGCTTCCAAGGGGTCAGACCCATTTTCGGCGACAAAATGGGTTCGCGTAAAGAAACGCTTTCTCCGCCGAAAATTGCGTCAGACCCCAGCGGCGTGAACGGCTACCTTTGAAGTTAGTCATCGAGGGGGCTCTTGTTCAGTTCGGTCTTTCGGAGAGACGTAGTTATTCCCGGCCACCGGCCCTGAGCGGATTCTACCGTTCCCAATTCAGACTGGTTTCATCGACACACGCGAGCACCCGGTGCATGCCGAGCCACGGTCGCTCGGTTGTCCGGCTCGGACGGCCTTGTTATTATGAAAGCTTGGCTGTTTTTCGAGGGACTTCGGCAAACCTGCCGAGGCTGGTTCTTTCGACAGCTGCCGCGGGACGATGGCCATGCTGCCGCTTCCCCCTGGGTAAGTCCCCATTTTGAGGGTGACGTCGCCAGCGGTCAAGGGTTTTACGAGAATCCTCGGCCATGCAGAGTTCCCGCTTTCTTGGTTTTGGGGCATTCTTTGCAGGCGAGCGTGCGCGACACCTGTCGCTTGCGGTCACGCGAGACTTCATGGACGGGTTTGAACGGATTGGCTGCAAAGGCCGTCCGTGTCGGCAGCCGATTCTCTTCCGATAATTAAGGTCGCAAGATGGCAGATAAATCGAACAACGCAATGCCCAATGAAGATCTATTCGAGAACTCGTCCATGACGTTTGGCGAGCACCTTGAGGAATTGCGTGGCACCCTGTTTCGTGCTGTGTTTGGCTTGGTCATCGGATTTCTGATCGGTCTGGCCGTGGCACATTATGTCGTGGAAGGCATCCAGACGCCGCTGAAGACCGCATTGGAGCACCACTATGAAGTGGTTGCGGAGCAGAAGTTGCAGAAACTGTATGGTGATGATCTGTCCGAATCGCTAACGGACTTCATGAAGAAGAACAAGCTGACTTTTGAGGTGACCTACATCGAAGAAGAGCAGCTGAGACGATTGGCTCAAATGGCGACGGTCGAACAGAATACCTTGGAGAATAGCTCGGCGAACACCTCGGCGGATAGCTCGGAGAACAAGAGCCTTGACCGGGTGCAAGAGCCGAACATGCAGACTCTACCAGCTCCTTCTCGCAAAATGGTAAAGACACGAATCTGGAAGAAGGTCAAGTCCGACGTGACCGCCCTAAGTGCTCAAGAGCCTTTCATGATTTGGCTGAAGGCAGCTTTCGTCGCGGGGCTACTGATCGCAAGTCCGTACATGTTCTGGCAGATCTGGTCCTTCGTTGCCGCCGGATTGTATCCGCACGAAAAACGGTATGTCTATTTGTTCCTGCCGATCAGTCTGCTCCTGTTCTGGTCAGGAGCCGCGATGGCCTTTTTCTTTGCCTTTAAATACGTACTCAGTTTCCTGTTCGGATTCCACCGAATGCTGGGGATTCAATCCGAGCCACGGATTAGTGAGTGGATCGGATTCGTCCTGTTCTTACCGCTCGGTTTCGGCATCGCATTCCAATTACCGTTGGTCATGTTGTTTTTAAATCGGATTGGCGTTCTGACTGTGGAAACGTATCTTGCGAAGTGGCGTATCGCGGTCGTCGTCATTGCTGTTGTGTCGATGCTGCTGACGCCTGCTGATCCGATCAGCATGATGTTGATGGCTGCCCCGCTCACACTGCTCTATTTCCTGGGGATCGCCATGGCCAAATGGCTGCCACGTGGGCGCAGCCCATTTAGTGATGCCTACGAGCCCTAACGCGACCTACGGGGCCTTGATCGTAAGGTGGTCCAGCAGCGGGCAAACAGGTTCCGGCTGCAGTTCCAAACCTCTTGTAGTGTCCTGGATTACACCATGTCCCGCTCGGCAAGCGGGACCTACCTGGACCACCTTACGATCAAGGCCTACCTACGGCGACTTGCCATTTGGAATCGCATTCCGGCGGGTGCCGCTATTGGCGGGTTACGGCATCAGATGGCTTCCCGGCCGCGTTCGCCCGTGCGAATGCGAAGACAGTCTTCCAGCGGAAGGACGAATATTTTGCCGTCGCCAACCTCGCCCTTTTCGCCAGATCGCCCACCTTTCAAGATCGCGTTGAGCGTTGGTTCGACAAATTCGTCGTTCACCGCGATTTGAAGCTGGACTTTGCGAAGCAAATTGGTCGTAAATTCGTGCCCGCGAAAAACTTCTGTCTGGCCCTTTTGACGGCCGAATCCCTGGCAATCCATCACGGTCAATCGAAACACCTCGACCTCCATCAGAGCTTCTTTCACGGCTTCCAACCGCGTCGGCTGAATGATTGCGATGATTAACTTCATGGTCGGTATTACTCCTGTCACGGCCGAACGGTTGCAACGAGAACCGGATGGCTGGCCATGGGGGCTGGCCATGGGTGAACGACGGTCGGCAAAAACGGGGCCAAGTGCCGGCAACCGAATCACGGCCGGGTATGCTCTCGTGGCCGTACGGCTTGCCAATCGTTGCGCACCTAAGATACTCAGCCAGCCGTGCGCCGGCAACCCAACGACTCGAACCTGAACCAGCAAAAAAAGCCGCTCAGCCTGATGGCCGAGCGGCTTGGAGGGAGTCTGTCGTTGATCAACCGTCTGGCGGCGGGTCGCATCCCCCGCCATACCATCGAGAATGCTCAATAGGTGATCACCGCATCGATTCCGAGCAGGGATGTGTCACGCAACGGTAAGACATTGTCATAGTCGTTCCATCGGATTTCAGGACGAATGACGACATTCGACATCGGACGATAGTTCACCCCAAGCGTTAGCGAATTGTATTCAGTCGTGCCTCGGAGGGCACCAAACTTGAACCACTCGTAACGGGCACCAATCGCCCAGCAGTCATTCAGCTCGTACATCAAGTATTGGCTGATCCCAATTGCGTCTTTGGTGCTACCGAGCCAGCGGTCATTGTCCATGAAATCGCTCTCAATCACATACTTCCAGCGATTCGTTAGATCGTAGGTCAACAGAAGGCTGTGCGCATAACCATTGCTATCACTTCCGGCACCGAAGGGTGAATCGTAGCCGAAGTCGCCGATGGTCGCAGCGTACGAAAAAGCAAGCTTCCGCGTCAGCTGAAGGTCGGCGGCAAGCACCAGCGAGCTGCCACCGTTGCGCGTGAAACCTGTGTCCCAACCTTGCGTCCAGCCACCGGTCAAGGTGACATTGTCATTCAGTTCATAAGCAAGAGTCGCACCAGTCATCGTGAATGGTTCAATCGAGTAGAAGCTTGCGGTGTGCGAATAGAAAAAGTTGTTCGGCGCCATCACCGACTCGTAGCCATGCAGAGTGTACGCATGGCCAAACTTGGCAGTCCACTTGTTGATCGCGACTTCGCCGTACAGTTGCGGGATCGCCTGGCCATAGGTATAGCCGTATCGGGGATCGAAGCCGTTGTTCCAGCTGTTATCCCAATCATTGGGACGGCCGCCGTATGCCTGGGTATCTGGACCATCGGTGCCGTAGACATAGTCCATCCGAAAACCCCAGTCCAATCCGACACCACCGTTGTCAGCCACGCGTTGGATATAGCCCCACTGTTGTTGCAACTGCACCTGATTCGGGAAACTGTTCATCAGGCCGGTTCCCCAACCGTTCGCGCCTTGCGTGTGGTAACCGATCTGTGTCCAGAATCCGACTTCAATGTCCAGGAAATTCGTCTTGCCGATCACCTTCCACGGTGTGGCGGAACCGAACAGGTAGCAAGACGCACACCCGCTGGCACAACCGACGCACGGATCGTCGCATCCGCCCACGTCACAGCCGCATGACGGGTCGATGCTGCCGCAGTCGGCACAGCCCGCATACGCGGGCCCTTCATCGAAGACCGTTTGTTGGGGTTGAGTCGGTTTCTTGAGAACGGCCTTCGCATCACTGGGCGACGCTTCTTCGTCTTCATCCGAGTAATAATAGTTGTAGGTTAAAGACGCAGCTTCCATGGATGATGCTGGGAGGACAGACAACGGCTGCCGAAGTGTCTGCCCCAGTGCCGCAGCAGGGATGAAGATGCAGCTCAATATGGCTGCGAAGACGGGGAGAGTTTTTTTCATCGGGGGTGCTCCAAGATTGCAATTGGGTCGCAAGGCAGACGGTGTGGGTCCGTCAACACCTGGCTCGGATGCCTGTGGGGGGGAAGGTGAGCGGGAACAGGAGGCCAGCGTCCAGCTCACTCGGAATGCCGTCGAAAACTGTCGCTAGTTCTGGTTTCGACCCGGGAGGATAGGGGAGATGAAGAGAAGTTCGGCGGCCAAGAGGATCGAGTTCGATGAGGGGCACGAATCTGAGAATCTGTGCTGGTTGATGCGATCCTACCTACGCTTCCGCGCCCAAACGAATCAAAACACGCTAGATGTCTATTCAATCGGCCACCCAGACGCTAGATCGGCAAACCCTGGAGAGAGATCAACTGAGATGTGCGGTCGAGACTTGGCTGAGTGCCATGCGGGTGGAACAGCTGGGCCGGAAACGTGAACCGCTGGGGGCCGAATTCCCAGCAATCACGAGTCCGATTCCTGTTGCTCGCCGAACATCGCATCGACGAACTTGGCGCTATCGAACACGGCCAGGTCCTCGGCCCGCTCGCCCAATCCGATGAACTTCACGGGAAGTTGGAACCGGGTACGAATCGGCACGATTACCCCACCTTTTGCCGTTCCGTCCAGTTTTGCCAATACGATACCGGTACAGCCGGCCGCCTCGGAGAATCCCTGAGCCTGACTCAGGCCGTTTTGGCCGGCCGTCGCGTCCAGCACCAGCAGCACCTCGTGCGGCGCCTCCGGGATCAGGTTGGCGACAACGCGTCGAACTTTCTCAAGCTGTTGCATCAAGTTGACTTGTGTTTGGAGTCGTCCGGCCGTGTCGATGATACAGAAATCGGCTTGCCGCTCGAGCGCCTGGGCGACAGCGCGATGGGCCACGCTTGCCGGATCGCTCCCCGATTTCCCGGTCACGATTTCAGCGCCGATCCGCTCGGCCCAGATGCTCAACTGCTGGACGGCGGCAGCGCGGAACGTGTCGGCAGCTCCTAAGACAACGTGTTTGCCTTGCGAGGTGAATCGATACGCCAGTTTGGCAATGGAGGTTGTTTTTACCGATCCATTGACGCCGACGACCAGAATCACCGTCGTCCCCGTTTGGGCAACGGCGATTGGCTGGCAGTCTTGTTTCATCAAGTCACGTAGAACGGCCTTAACCGTCTCAAGTACTTCATCCATGTGGACAACGCGTCCCCGAAAATCGTTCTGGATGCGATCGCGTATTTCAGAAGCGGGCCCGCCACCCATGTCTGTCTTGACCAGGATCGCAAATAACTTGTCCAGCAGCTGATCGTCAACAAGCTGCCCTTCTCGCTTGAACAAATCCCGGATATCCGTATTCAGTAGGTCCGATGTCTTCTTCAAACCCTGTCGAAATCGGGCGATCAGTCCGCCACCTTGGTCGGAAGGGCTGGCAGGTGGTTGACCGGGCCGACTCGATTCGGTCGCCTGCGACGGATCGGCATGGGTGGTTGATTTTTTGAAGCGATCGAAAAGCGCCATGATGGTTCAGTGACTGTTATAAGGAAGTGGACATTGACACATTGACGGGTGGCAGCGCACGTATTCTAGCGATCCACGCCCCATTTGTCGTCACCCGATTTCCATCCGCGTTGGATCGGGATCATTCAGGAATCGGTCAAGAATCCCGTTAACAAACGGGGCCGACTGTCGCGTGCCAAATCGTTTCGCCAGTTTGACCGACTCGTTGACGGCCACGCGATTGGGCGTATCCGCGAAGAGAATCTCGTACGCGCCCAGACGCAGGATATTGCGGTCGGTGGGTGCCATGCGGGCGAGGCTCCAGTTGGCAGCCTGTTCCGCGAGTACGCGGTCCAATTCAGGCCGATTGCGGCGCACACCTGCCACAAAGGATTGGGCGAAGCGGATCAGGTCGAGATCCTGATTCAGGCGATTCTCAAGAAACCGGTCCGTGGCCGCATTCAGGTGGCCCGGGTTCAAATCGTCTTGAAAAAGGACCTGAAGTACAACTTCGCGGGCTCTGCTGCGTCGTGACATCAGTGGTGGAATTCCATGCATCAGGCGGGTGGAAACGAGTAACCGTACTACGAAGCGTCTAGATCGTCAACTTCCCAAAGTGGCAAATGCCTAACCGTCCACGCCCGATTAGTAAGACGGGCTTGTAGCCCGTCGAAGAAGCGGGTACCAACACGACCACACGTGTCGTTGTTCACGGGGTTTTCGTCTGCCATCGCGTTAGCACCGGAGTTTTCCCCGATTTACCACACGCTCGATTTATCATTAGTCATTTGACATTACTCATTTATCATCGAGAGAGGCAGCGCTGCGGGGTCATACTCTTTCCACTGAAAAATGACAAATGAAAAATGACAAATGCCCCTCCACGCACTCTCGCCGTGAACGGTTACCCATATGTAAACGCTCCTCCGAGGCCGCCCACACCGATCAGACGCTCGCAGCACTTCCATCAATCATGGCAACGAATTCAGAAGGTAGACCATGTCCAACGCGGCAACCGCACACTCGCTTCCCTTGTTGCCCACATTACCACCGGCACGGTGAATGGCTTGCTCCATGGAATTACAGGTTAGCACGCCGAACAAAACCGGCAGGTTCGTTTCCAGTGCAATTTGGCCCAACCCGAGGCTAACCTGACGATTGATGTGCTGGTCATGCGTGGTTTCACCTCGGACGACCGCCCCGAGGCAAATCACGGCCGCATAGCGACCGCTTTTGGCGAAACGCTGTGCAACAATTGGAATTTCCCAGGCGCCGGGCACCCACGCGACATCGATTTGGCCGTCCGGTACCCCTTGGCCGACAAGCGTATCGACGGCACCGGCAAGCAACTTACGGGTCACCGATTCATTGTATCGGGCCACCACGATGGCAAACCGAGCGGAATCTGGCAGGGCGCGACGCACTTCAACGACATTCGGCATCCGATGGACTCCTGGGTCTGGCACGATCGGTTGTGGCAAGCTCCATGCCGTTTATTCCCCCTTCATACTCATAAGGAACTCGGCATTGGATTTCGTTTTTTCAAGTCGGGAAACCAGCAGTTCCATGGCATCCGGTGGGTTCATGTCACTCAATACACGTCGTAACACGCAGACTCGCCGATACTCTTCCGGGTCGAGCAGCATCTCCTCGCGACGCGTGCCACTTCGGTTAATATCGATAGCGGGCCAAATACGGCGGTCGACCAGTTTTCGGTCAAGAACGATTTCCAGATTCCCTGTCCCTTTGAACTCTTCAAAAATGACATCGTCCATTTTGCTGCCAGTGTCAATCAGTGCGGTCGCCAGGATGGTAAGCGACCCGCCTTCTTCGACCTTGCTAGCCGAACCGAAGAACCGCTTGGGATTCTGTAGGGCATTGGCGTCCAAACCACCCGATAGAACCTTGCCGGACTGGGGACACTCACTATTCCAGGCTCGAGCAAGCCGGGTGATCGAATCGAGGAAAATGACGACATCGGTGCCGTATTCGACCATTCGCTTCGCCTTTTCGATTACCATTTCCGAGACCTGGACATGGCGAGACGAAGGTTCATCGAATGTCGAACTGATTACTTCACAGTTAGGCCCTTTCACCTCACGTTCCATGTCGGTGACTTCTTCCGGTCGCTCGTCGATCAGCAGGACAATCACATAGGCATCCGGGAAGTTCTTCAACACGGCACGGGCCATTTTTTGCAGCAAAATCGTCTTTCCGGCCCGAGGTGGACTGACGATCAGCCCACGTTGGCCAAATCCGATCGGCGTAACCAGATCGACGACCCGAGTCGCCACATCCTCCGGGTCGAACTCCATGACGATGCGTTTAACGGGATGCAGCGGTGTCAAATCATCAAATGACACTTTATCGGCCGTCAAGTTCGGATCTTGAAAGTTGATGGCCTCCACGCGCAGCAAGGCAAAATAGCGTTCATTTTCTTTGGGGGGGCGAATTTGCCCAGAGACGATCGCTCCGGTCTGCAGGCCAAATCGCCGGATCTGACTTGGTGATACGTAGATATCGTCCGGACATGAAAGGTAATGATAGTCCGGACTGCGGAGGAACCCGAACCCATCTGGAAGGATCTCAAGCGTTCCTTCACCGTACATCAGACCATTCATCTTCACACGTTCTTTCAGAATGCGGAAGATTAGATCTTGTTTCTTCATGCCCGCAACATCCGTGACGTTTTCGTTGCGTGCTTCGTCGATCAGCTGCCCCATGCTCATCTTCTGAAGTTCGGCAATATGGATCTCGCCCTGTTTGATCTTCTCGTACCGATCGTTGGCATCGTCGCCGTCATTGGACCGAGCGATCTGGCCGCGATCAGCTTCCTTGGCCAGTTCCTCGGCTAGCGAAATCGGCTCCTGCTGATCGTCGTCATAGTCATCGTAGGTGTCACTCGGCGCATCGTTCCTGGATGAACTGCGCGAGCGAGAAGCTCGGGAGGATTTGTTGCCGGCCGCGCGCCGCGCGCCGTGACCTTTGGAATCAGCCATGTGATAGGAACTCCTGATGAGCAAAATGGTCGGGCAAATGAAAACTGCCCAATGGTGGGTCAAAGGCCAATTGTGATAGACGAACCGTCGAGGGAAGGACGCGGATCCCAGCCGGTAGAAAACAGGCGGGGTTGGATTTGAACTGTCCGTCTATTCATTATCGCGTTTTGGGCCGTTACGTGAAGGGTGCTTCGGCAAGAATCCCGGATTCTCGCCCCCCTGCAGCTTGAGCCACAGTTGGTCGACCTGCCGATCGGTCGCGTCGAGGTCACCGGAATTATCAATGACGA
>JAJSAJ010000342.1 GCA_024274855.1 Planctomycetota bacterium
ATTAACTGCTTCAGGGAACGGGCGGTGCCATTGGTAACATCGCACTTCTGCGATCGGTCGAAATGCAGGTGTGAAAGTCCTCCATAAGAGTTAAGTCAAAGTCTTACACGGGATGGGTCATGAAAGGAAGTTCGTTGCGACGGGATCGATTCATCACAACATCGCGGCGGGCGATTGGGTGTGGACTTGTTCTTTTTGCCGCTGTTTTGTTGGTCGTGGCATCCTGTAAGTTTTCCGGTCAGCCTATTTTCTCGTCCGCGCTCGATGACGTCTGGCCGACGGCGGGGCTTCTTTGGCGGCCGAGAACCGCGTTGCCCGCCAATTGGGCGGAAGGTAAGACTCTTTGGAAGCCGAAGGCCTACGCGAGTGTGAGAGTCGATCTGCCGTTGGTCCCGGAAGCAGGCTTGTCGGGGCTCGATGCGCAGTGTGTGCTTTGTCACGAGACTTACGTAACGGCGTTTGCGCATAACGTACATGGAACGAAGGGATGCGAGGACTGCCATGGTGCGGCGAGTCGGCATCTTGCGAGTCGTGGGACGGATCGAGCATCGATTATCAGTTTGAAAACGCGAGACGCCGTGACCGCGACCGGCCGAGCGACGACGCCTGCCGAGCGTTCGGAGGTGTGTCTTCGGTGTCACGAGAATCAACCGGAGCCGCTCGGTCTTTTGTGGCGTTCGTCAGCCCATGCCCACAACGATGTCACTTGTAGCAACTGCCACACGGCGCACTACAATGTCCCCCCCGGTACACCACCGACCATATTGGGCTCGACGGAGCCGGTAAACGATGGTAGCCACATCGGACTTGCCGGATTATCACAGGCCGGCTCTCTGAGGGGAACGTCGGGCAATCTTGGTGCCGTTGTGCCGAGCACATGCTATCGCTGTCATGGCGAGATGAAGCGGTTCGAGCAGGCTGGCCAGACGCACCAGATTGGTGCGCGAATTACCGTGCCTGCATCCGGCGTGGCGCCTGGCGCGGCCAATCATACGGGCGTATTCAACTGCACGACGTGCCATGATCCACATGGGAACGTGTTGCAAGCAACTCGAAAAGATCTATGTTTGCAATGCCATGCCGGTCCGCATATGAACCAATGGCACGGTTCGCAGCACGACTTGGCCAATATCGGATGCACCGATTGCCATAACCCCCATCCCGAAACCGGGCCGGCAATGTCAGTGGACCAGCCAACCGCGTGTTATCGATGCCATTCAAACAAGCACGCGTTGGAGGAGATCGCCGGTCCGCATCAGATTCTCGGGCCAAATGGATTCAACTGTACGACCTGTCATGACCCGCACGGTAAGGTGGTATCAGAGACGCGAACCGATGTGTGTCTCCGGTGTCACACGGGCGCGCCGACAATGGCATGGCACTCGTCGTTCCATTCTCGCGAAGGTGTTGCCTGTGCTGATTGCCACACCGCTCATCCCGATTCTCGCGTCCAGCAGTTGGTCGGAATCAATCACACGTCGGTCAATCGTTCGAGGCGTCGAGCGATGAGTGTTGATGAGCCGGGGGCATGCTACAAATGCCATCCGAAAATGCTGGCGCTCGCTTCGATGCCATCCCATCACCCGATCCGAGAAGGGAAAATTGTCTGTTCGGACTGCCACGACAGCCACGGTCAGGAGCACGGAAGTCTGAAGGCTGAGACCTTGAACCAGTTGTGTTTCGAATGCCACGCGGAGAAGGAAGGCCCATTTGTCTGGGAGCATGCACCGGTAACCGAGAGCTGTGCGAACTGTCACGACCCGCACGGCACCGTTGCCAACAACCTGTTACACCAGCCGACAACGTTTCTCTGTCTTCGGTGTCACGCGGGGCACTCGACTCACGACGCGTCGCCCCAATGCAACCGTTGCCATTTTGTCAATGGCAATCCAATTTTGGTCGGCGGCGGACCTCCCGATCCCAAGATTCCGACAACTCCGTCGTCTCGAAAAGCTCTGTTTACGGACTGCACGCAATGCCACTCGCAGATCCATGGAAGTGACAACCCCTCAGGTTTCGAGTGTGGCCGTGGAATGCGGCGGTGAACCAAGTGACGGACCCGTGCGGGGATCCTCCATCGGAGGAAAACGGAGAAACGTTCAGAGGACAGTCATGAAACGAACAACCTGTCCAGCACAAAGGATCGCACTCGCGGTACTTCTGCCGTGCCTTGGTGCGCTGGTTGGTTGGTGGAATACGTCTCCAGTCGGGGCGGATGAATGGTTTTTTGTCGCGCCCGATCAGTCAGCACGCAGCAGATCGGTCGGGCCGCCGTCGATAGCGGACTCCTTTTTCTCACGTGCCATGGGCGTCGGGTCGACTCGGACTGCCCGCGATAAGTCAACCGCGGCAAGTGGCTATTTCAAGGTTCCAACAGGCTCCGAAAGGTACTTTTTTGATCCGAGTAGTGTCGCTAACGATGATCGCGATATTGTTCCGGTTGTGCAGGTTGAATACGCGACGGAGGCCGCGTTTCGTACCGGATGGTGGGATGTGACAAGACGCGGAGCAGTCACCAAAGTTGGCGAATACCAGGATTTGAAATCTTCCCCGTTCTGGGATGTCGACTTGATTCGTAGTAACGGCAAGCGAACGGTCGATCTGTTTGGTACGGGCTTGGACAATGAAAGTGCGCAAGCCGGACTTTATTTATTCTCCCCGGAACACTCATTTGATTTGCGGTACCAACGGTTCTTGCACCGACTCGACCACGACCCTCTCACGAACATTCCGCCGCCGAGCAGTGGCGAAGAGATTGTCAGCGATGATCTCAATGTGGGTGAGGATTTTGCTGTTAGGGTGCAGGATTTCAGGACCAGTTTTCGAGGAAAGCTTACGAAAGACGTCAAATACCGCTTGAACGTGTGGCTGAGGCGAAAGCAGGGTGAACGGCAAGCGTTAGGGCCGCACCATGGCGCACCAGGTGTCACCGATTGTCGTGAGTGTCACGTTGTCAATCAGCGACAGACGATCGATTGGACGACGATCCGCATCGAGCCGATCATCGAAGCTCGAATAGGGCCCGTCAAAGTGGAGTATTCGCGGCCCATGCGAAGCTTCAGTCAGGACGACGGCGTCGTGGTTCGATCGTACGGTGGATTTCACGGTTACGATTATGCGGGTGACTTTCCCTACGCCGTTGTGCCTGAAACAGTTTCCCAGACCGATCGCCTCAAATTGAGCCTCAACTTGCCAGCAAGCACCCAGGTATACGCTCGGTTGCACCGGGGGGACACACGCAACAAATTGCGCGATACAAGGCGTGATTTCTACGGGGTCGACTTTCGAGTGTCGAATACGTACTCTCCCAAGTTGACACTCAACAGCTTCGCCCGGCTGAACCGCCAACTCAACCAATTCCCTCCCTTTCTAGTCCCCCCCGAGGACGATGCTGTAACCGTGCCCACGGCCAGTGTGCCGCCCTACGGACTCCGACAGCCGATCGATTATCTTCGATGGTCGACCGGTGCCAATGCCCGATGGCGTCCGTTCCGACTAGGTGGGCGAGTTGGAGGACTCGCGTTGAACGCTGGGGCCGAGTATGGCCAAATAAGACGAAGTTACGCGGAGTACGTCACCCAGAACCCGCCAGGTCTCATCGACCAGGCTGCGACTCCATACATTTCGTATTTCGCGGGAACGACGATGAAATGGCATCCACGTTTCGACACGTTTGTACGCTATAAGGGCCGTCTGATTTCTGATCCCCTTTTCGGGGTCAATTTGTATTGGGGTGCCACGAATACTAATCGCCCTGAGCAGGAGAACGAAGTGCAATTTGGAGGTACCTGGTTAGCGGCTGACAATCTTGTGGCGTCGGCAAGTGTTGGAATCGAGAACCGAAAAAACAGCTCCGAGATCGCGAACTTCACTGAGGATAATTATCCCATGACGTTCATGCTCTGGTACGCACCCAAACCAGCCTGGTCAGTTTCTGGAAGCTATGGGTACTACTCCAACTGGATCGATCAAGACATTCTGTTTCCCAGCGACAACCCGCTGAACGAACCTTTTGATCGACGGCGGTGGAACTACGGTGGACGCGGGCAAGTACTCAGTTTCGACAGCCGCTACCAATGGTCGAAGTCGATCACACTGACCGGCAGTTTGCAGCACGTTTGGACGATCGATGCTTTTGATCCACTCGCGCCGTGGCCCGACCTCCCTGTCTACTCACAGGTCATCGTGAACAAGACTCGCTACAGTGGCGGGGTCGACTGGTACGCCAATGAGCGAATCTCGGCGTATGTGCGATATATTTACGAAGATTATGAGGACGTAGCGACGCCGTTGCTCAGCGGCAGCGCGCATATGTTTCTGGGTGGACTTACCGCGTTGTTCTAGTTGCACCGGGCGGCAGGGGCTGCCCTGCAACGCCGAGCTTCCGCGGGGGTCGGAACGGTCGGCGCGACAACTTCCGAGGTCGCCCGCATACCCAGCGTTTCAGCTCAATGGATCAGCCGTAGGGTGTCAAGATCGCCGTCGAGAGTCGTCCATCATCCGCAACGTTCACGGCGATCGCCGGCACGCCAGGAACTGCGTGGCAAGTGAGAATACGTATTGCCGTCGCTCGCAATACGATGGTTGCCAGTTGCCAAGGTGGATGCCGCGAGCTTGTCACACCCTACTAGGACTAGCAAGCCGTGGATGACGATGGTACTCAGCCAAAGATGGCCTTTAGGATACCGGCGAGCAAGAACAGGCCAACGGTCAACGCGGTGAAGCCTGCCAATGCGATGAGGATCAACTGACGCCGTGGTGGCACGATGGTTTCGATATTGTTTAGTTGTTTCTGCTGTCGCATCCGTTCCATAAACTCGGGCCGCTCCTCCAGCATCTCGTCTTCGCTGACCAGGCCGGAGAGAACCGACATATCGATGGGAAACTTTTCTGGTCGAAGATGCGTGCCGAAGAAATGGATTGCGAAAATGAAACTCGTAGCAAGCAAGGCTTCCTCGGAATGGATGATTTTTGCTAGATTCAACGTCTCACCGGGGAGGATAATGCAGAAAATGTTCGGAAACCAAAGGAGCAAACCGGATGTACCGATGATTCCCACACCCCAAAACACGGCCCAGTAATCGAACTTTTCCCAATACGTCCAGCGTTCGAAGACCGGTTTGGGACCGATGCCGAAAAACCAGCGAAACATTCGCAATATGTCGAGAAAATCTCGTGGATTGGGGACCGGCGAATCGGGTCCGAACACGAGCGACAGCCAGGTTGTGCCCTTCTTTTTTTCGAGCCACGCTTGTTTGGCGAGCCACGTTATGTGCGTGACAAAATAGAGGATGGTCCCCACGCCGCAGATGCGATGCCAAATGCTTGTGGATTGATAACCGCCCAGGAATAAAATCAGATCGTGTGCCCACGGCTGGCTGCTGTATCGCAGCGGGAGACCCGTAAGGGCGAGTCCCAGAAAAGAGACAGCAACGACGGCATGGAGAACCCGATGCATTGTTTGAAAACGTGTGTAGGCCGGGCCGCCCGGAGTGAGGCGGCGGGGACGGCCGTGCCGGTAGACATGCCAGAGTGAGCGGACAAACCAGAGGATCGTGTGGATTCCGAAGAATGCGAAGACCGAGTAAATCAGTAACTCCATACTGATGAAGACGGCGTGCAGGATGGGGAATTGAGTTGAATCGTGTTTGTCCGCATGTGGGATGAAGTTCGCGAAATTCGCGACTGCATGGGGATGGCAACTTCGGCACGTAGCCAGTCGGTTTTCTCCCTTGGCTAAACGTGATCGGGGGTCCGCGAGTGGCAGGATATCGTGGCCGCCATGGCAATCGGAACATTTCGCACTCGCCGCAAAGGCCAATTCGGTCAGTTGCCCATGGGCGCTCATGTTGTAGCTGTTCAGCAGATCAGTATGGCAATTCCCGCATCGTCCGGGTAGCCCCAATCGAAACTCGCCCTTTTCGGGATCGGGCAGATCATGTCCCTGATGGCAATCGGTACAACTGGGGTGTCGCTTTACTTTGCCACCGGGCGCGGGACTCGTGGTTTCGTGTCCGAGCCCAACCCCGCTACCGTGCACACTCTTTTCCAGTCGCTCCTTGACAAAACGATGGCACTTGGCACATGTGTTCGCGACGTTGGATACATTCAGCGTGGAGTTCGGATCGGCTGCCCGACGGATTTCATGAGCACCGTGGCAATCAGCGCAGACGGCGGTGCTCAGCCCCGCTTTGAAGAGGCCGTAACCGTGTCCGCTCTTGGTGTACTCGGCCAACTCATTTTCGTGACAGTTACCGCAAACGCGCGTCTGGTTGGCCAAATAGACGTAAGATTCGGGGTCGTTCACCGGATGGATGCCGTGCGTTTTATTTCCGTGGCACGTTAAGCACGTAATCGGTTTTCCGATGCGACTCTCTGAAGCGGCCTCCCCATGGACACCGCGCGTGAGGCCGGCATATTCGTTTTCGTGGCATTTGCCACATGATTTTGCCATCTCGCCAAAAGGAATGTCGGATGAGGACTTGCCCGTGGTGGCGTGAGCTCGTGCCGGATCAAGGGTCCTGGGATCACCGCCATGGCAGTTGTGGCACTTGACGCCTCGTTTGAAATGGACGTCGTTGGACAGTGCGTCCGGGGGGATGTAGAGCCTTGCCTTGTCGTCTTTCCAGAATTCAGATGTGGCGTGACATAAGACGCACGTATTCACATCGTCCGGAAGTTCAACAGCAACCGACGGTTCGTTGGCCACCTGTGCGGTAAAGGCCAGTATCACAGCGAGGGTGAGCAGAGGCGTCAGGGTCGATCTCCTTTCGGTAGCACTAATTTGGCCGGCAGGTCCACTTGCAATGGAGTGATGTTCAACTCGCGGCAGAGTTCTGACAGATTGCGAACCAAGCCATGGGTCAGTGAGCTGGCGTAGTGGATGTTATGGATACCGTTTGCGGTCCTGAGAAATTTGAGATCGGATGCAGCATTATCCAGCTGCTTGCCGATTTCAGCCGATCGATTGGCGTCCATGTCGGCTTTGAGCAGCGCATTTCGGAGATTCACGACGCACGTGTCGAGTGTATCAAGAGCCTTGCGAAGTGACTCGTGGATTGTCCACAACCTGTCGATGGTGGTGTTGTCGTGACATTGGGCACACGTTTTCGTGGATGCGGCCCAGAGCACGGTCCCGGAGGCGGTTATCTCCTTCGACTGATGGCACGATGCGCAGGTGATGCGGGCGCTTGCCATGCTGTTGGGCGTGTCAGGTGTCGATTTTCCACCGATGCCTTCAAACATGTCGATTTGTTTTCGATGTTGGTCTGGATGACAGGAGACACAGTTGTTCGCCGCATGTTCGATCCGGTTGGGATCGGCGGAATGCTTGATCTGTAAGTGGCACTCCAGGCAGTCCACTTTATGATCGGTCACATGTTTCTGGTGCAGGAACTGGTGATCGTCAATACGATCGAGATCGTGTTGGCGGTTATGACAAACGGTGCATCGTTCATGGGGAACCTCACCATCGCCTCGAGTCAAATCACCGTGGCAACTTGCACAGTTGACGCCACGCTCATAAGAGAGATTATGATCGAATGTAACACCGCCCCCGAGGTCGAAAACTTTTGTCGGAATCTGGTGGCACCGAGTGCAAGTGCCTAGTCCCTCGTTAAAGTGCTGACCCTTGAAGTGACAAAGAAAGCACGTGGTCTTTGTGACCGTCATGTGGCTTCCCTGAACAATTTGGCTGTGGCAACTGGTGCACCGCAGTTTCTTGCCGCGTCGAAGGCTGCTTAAGTGGGGCGTATGGTCGAACGGAATTCCGTTGAAATCCACTTTTCCCGCCAACAGTCGTGTTTCATGGCACCCGGATCGCAGGCAACTGGCATCAGATATCTCGGCGGATGGTCGCGGACCGGCGCTGGCCGTAACGTATTTAGCCAACTGTACGAGTCCCAGCATTTTGCCACGTATTTCTTCGCCGACACCCGGCGGAAAATGACACTCGATACACGATACATGGCTGTGACTCGACTCTTGCCACGATACGTAGTAGGGTTCCATGTTGTGGCACGAGCGACAAAACTGAGGCCGGGAAGTGTAGACGGCGGAAAATGCTCCCAATGCCATGGCAACAAACAAGAACGCTCCAAAAATGGCGACTGCCCTGAGCAGGCCGATTCGGATCCGCTCCCATCGGGTCAGCGGCGGCTCGGGCGACTGAGCGTCGGCGTCTGACGACGGCAGCGACGATTCGGTCGGTGCAGGCGAGCTTTCGTGACTGTCTCGTATATCGTTCATTTGTATCTCATTTTCCTAACGCGGCAGTGAGAGCAACTCCGAGCAGAAACAGGCCGATCGAAAACGATAACGCTGCTCCGAGAAATGCCAACCAAAGACGTCTGCGAGATGGTGCAGGACGACGCATGGCATCGATCTGATGGGTTTCTTCAAGCCTCGCCACGTATTCGGGCCGGTGTCTTCTAAGGTGCTCTTCGTCAACGAGACCCGTGATGGTGGACAGATCCATCGGAAACTTTTCAGGTCGAAAATGTGTGTTGAAGAAGTGGAAGATAAACAGAAAGCTCGTAGCCAACATCGCTAATTCGACGTGAAAGACCCTGGCCACGTTCAGCGATTCTCCCGAGAAGAACCGGCAGAACAGATTCGGATACCACATCACCAGGCCTGAGCCCCCTACCAGAAAGCAAGCAATGCACGCCATCCAGTAGTCGTACTTTTCCCAGTATGTCCATCGCTCGAACTTTGGTTTGGGGCCAATACCGAAGAACCAACCTAGCATGCGGAGTAGGTCTTTTCCATCGCGGAGATTCGGAACTGGGGAATCCGGACCGAAGAAAATCTCGCGCCATTTCAATCCTTGTCGGTGACGGCTTCGAATGGATCGGAATCGGCCGACGACATGCAGGACGCAACAAAGCACGCCCACCGTACCGAAGAAAATATGCCAAACGCTGGTGGATTCAAAACCGCCCAGACCGCGTACAAATGTCTGGGCCCAAGGTTGGGAACTGTGTTTCATGGGCAAACCGGTGATGGTCAACCCGAGAAAAGAAATCAGAAGAGTCATGTACAGGACGCGATTTCCGCGGCTGAACCGAATCAGGACGTGCTGACCAGCAACTAACGTGTGATGGCGCCCTCGGTGCAGCACGGAGACGAAGGATCGTAGAAACCACAAGAAAGCGTGAATCGCAAAAAACAGGAAGAAGGCGAGGAACAGGTCTTGTGTGAACGAGTAGAGGAAATGGAGCGTCGGATACTGTTTGGCATCCTTGTGATTGGCATGAGGGTCGAATTGACTGAAGTTCTTTACCGCATGAAGATGACACTGCTTGCACGTGGCAAGCCGATTTTCGCCCGGGGCTAGCGAGCAATTCGGATCATCGAGCGGGAGGATATCGTGAGCTCCATGGCAGTCGGAGCATTGGGCCGCGGCCGTATAGCCCAATTCAGTCAATTTGCCATGTGTGTTCATCTCATAGCGGCTGGTGAGCTTCGGATGGCAGTTTCCACATTGATTGGCAATTTCGGCTCGGTAAAGACTGGATTCAGGTTTCGACAGGCGGTGTCCCTGGTGGCAATCGGTACAACTCGGGTTGCGTTTCCATTTTTGGCCAGGTACGGCATTCGCTGTCGCTTGGCCGGGGCCCTTTCCACGACCATGCACACTCTTTCGGACCCGTTCCCCGATCCCCTTGTGGCATTTCCCGCATGTCTCGGCGATATTAGCGGTGTTGAGTGTCGACTGCATGTCGGCGGCATAGTAAGTGCCATGCGCCCCGTGGCAGTCCGCACAGACGGCTGTAATGAGCAGTCCGGACTTGAATAGGCCTTTGCCGTGAACGGTCGTCTTATAAGTCGCCAGGTCGTTCTCGTGGCAGCCTCCGCAGAGTTGGACCTGGTGATTTAGGAAAACGGGAGAACGGCTGTCTTGCACGGGGAGCATGCCGTGCGATTTCATGCCGTGGCACTTTCCACAACCCAGTTGTCGACCGGGGGCGTCCGGGTCGTCGCGTTCAACGTGAGCGTGAACGCTTTTTCGCAGTTGCAAATCCTGTGCATGATGGCAGACGGCGCAAGTGGTGCGGGTCTCTTGGGGCGTGGTGCGAAACGCCAATACCTTGGAGCCCTCCAAGACCTTCGTGCAATGCGCCTGGGTGATGTCGAGTGTTGCCGGGTCACCACCATGACAATCGTGGCAATTCACGCCATTCCGTGCGTGGACATCCTCGGCAAAGGCTTCGTGAGGAACGTAAAGCCGCTGTTGCGAATCTTTCCACAGTTTCGCTTCACCGTGGCACAACGAACACCCGTTCTCTTCCGGGCTCAATTGTGAACCGGAAGGGGGTTGCGCGTGCAGCGGCAAAAACGAAGAGCCAACCGCTGAAATCAAGAGGAGGAGTCTGACAAGTAATTTCATCGCCGGGTATCCAGGGTGTCGTTCTATGTTGCGAAAGCTGTTTTGTCAGGGCAGTGTACTGTTCTTGCTTGTCGTCTTGTCGGGGGACGATGCCGATCGCCCACCTTCCATCGACCATTGGAAAGCGCGGCGACTGACTTCGAGGCTGTTCTTGAGATTCAGTTTTCCTCGGATGCCATCTCGATGTGCCTCGACCGTCTTTTGGCTGATGTCGAGTTTCCGGGCAATCTGCTTCATCGTCAGGCCCCGGCCGATCATCTCGAATACCTCCAATTCGCGATTGGTGAGCGCCACAATTGGATCCTCATCCGGTGCGTGCCCACTTCGTACTCGCCGCAACAGTTGGTCCGCCACTCGGCCGCTCACATAGATTTCACCTCGCAATACTTCGTGAATCGCATCAACGATTTTCTCCGGTGCCTCCTTTTTGTTGATGTAGCCGGATGCTCCGCAACGCAAGACACGCTCGGCATAGATCGACTCGTCATGCATCGACGAAACGAGCATCTTGATATTCCTGTCGTGCTTCTTGATTCGCTCGATCAAATCCAAGCCATGGCCGGTTTCGAGCGAGAGGTCAATGACCACGACATCCGGCTGATTCGTCTTCACTAGGGCGAACGCGTCGTCGACACCACTCGCCTCGCCGCAGACTTCGAGGTCTTGTTGGCTGGCGACAAGTTGGCGCAACCCTCGCCGGACGATCGGATGATCATCAACGATAAGCAGTTTGTAGGTCATGGTTCCGTCCTGTACTCTTGAGGTTAATAGTTAACTTATCGGGATACTACCGGCCGAGCAGGGGGTGAAGGCCTACCTTACTGGCTTCCCATTCGAGTGGGATACACCCGTGTTTTCCCGAAAACTTGATAAACCGATCAGTCGACAATCTCCAGCATGAAGTTTCGCAAGGGTGAGTCAGGTAGCTCGTCGTATCTTGCACGTGACAGCCGTCCCTCCGTTCGGGCGTTGTCGAATCGTAATCTCGCCGCCGATGGCACGAGCTCGGTAACGCATGGAACGTAACCCACTTCCCGAACCATTCTCCGCGCCGGTTTGGATACCACTTCCATTGTCACTCACTTCAAGCTTAATCGACTCGCCGGTCGTTCGAAATTCTACATCGATCGTTTGTGCTCCAGCGTGCTTGACGGCATTGGCAATTGCCTCCTGAGCGATCCGATAGATTTGGATGGGGATATCATCGTCTTCAATCAGGTTGCTACCGAATGCGTGAAACTGGCACGCGATATTTGTTTGTTTTTCTGTATTGATTGTCAGCAACTCCAAAGCACGTTCGATGTCCGCCGCGCCGATCTCCAATGGAATCAGACCACGAACGATGTTTTGGATGTGACCAAGCACCTTTGGAATACTGTGTGCCAACTCGGTTGCCATTTCGAATGCGGGTGACGTGCGGTCCTCGATGCTCATGAGAAGATTCTGAGCCAAATAGCCCATGCCTGTCAGTTCTTGTCCCACACCGTCGTGCAGCTCCTGGCCAATTCGCATCTGTTCTCTCACGCCCGTGTGGAGGACTTCACGTTCCAGGCGAGCTCGTTCGGCGATTTCTGTCTGTAGCGCTCTATTCGATTTCGTAAGCTCCTCGGTTCGCTCTCGGACGCGAGCCTCCAACTGGCTCCGGGCGGCCTGCAAGGCTTCCTCGATTCGAACCCGGTGAATCGCCGCGCCCAAGTCGAGTGACAGACGCTCGAGTGACTCGACCATTTCCTCAGTTATTGCATTAGGATGTGGATCGGTGACGTGAAGCAACCCGAGGTCGGTCTCGGTAAGCCGGATCGGGATCAACGCGGCCGATTCGCACTCGGGCGAAGTGCAGGCGGCCAGGTGACGCCGTGTCGTATCCGGTAGACGAGATAGAAACGTCGAAAACCGTTCGAACAGGATGGAACCGAAACTGGTCTCCGGTGGAAGTAATGAACCGAAATCACGACGCAGCTGTCGCACGCAAATCGTGGTTTCGAGTGCAGAGTCAGGAAGTCGTTGTGAACGGTCGGATCCAAGAGTGTTTGGTGTGTCCGAATTGTCACAAACGGCACACGGCTCGCTGAACACATGGATATGGACGTTGGCGCATCTGGCGAACCGAGCAATATCGATGGAGTATTCTTCGAGCAGAGGGGCCATCTTCATGTGCCGATTGCCAATCCTGCAGAGCCGACGCGACAGGCAGCGTTCGGTCACATCACGACACGTTTCGATGATCAAAACAACTTCGCCGTTCTCGTCGAAAACCGGAGCCACATCGACGGCCACGGATATCTCGCGTTGTTCCGAATCGTGATGCGTGTGGTAGACCCGTGTTGGGGCCTTGGATTGAATAACTCGTCGCAAAGGACATGCACCGTGCTCGGCTTCAAATGGATCACTGGTGCTGACACACGGGGACGTACGGTGATGAAAACAGCTGTAACACTTTATGCGGGCTGAGCTGACGTCGAAGACGCGGCTCTCGAGACGTGCTGCGCGATTGGCCAGCACCACGTTGTAATCTCGGTCGATGACAGCAAGCGATTCCGGCAGCGCATCGACGACTTTCTGCAAGAACTCATGCGGGAATTCGTCGGGTGATGAGAGATGAAGCGAAAACGCTTTTGCCACAGATTCTTCCGGTTGGGTCATGGCCCTGCCTTGAATGCCACTGGGATCACACATCGCACGCGACGATGTTCACAATAAACGCATGCCTCACGTGGAATGCTGCCGTTGTTCCAATTGGGGGTGGACTCGCCAGTCGTGACCGAGTTGATCGCCACGAACTAGACTATTGTATTCTAATGCATGGGGTATTGTTTGATCAAACTGCCAAAGAAGTAGAGGTGAACCTACTGGAGGGCCTCGGATGCGGTCAATCGGTCCCAATGTCGGGACTATGACAAGCTATGGCTCTCCGATTGGGCATTTCTCGCCTGCCGAATAGGGAAACGCCCTAGGTAAGTTTTCCTGTTAGTCCGATGTGGACGGAGTGCGTTTTGCGCGATTGGCCACGTTGCACGGCCGTCGAAGGATCACTTTTGGTGCCCTTTTCGATCTATCGTTCGATGGCAGGTGGACAGTTCGGTCTGGTTGAGGTTTGTTTTTTCGTCGCCGTTTCGAAACACGTTTGCTACAATAGAGAAGAACTTACCGACAGCGATAGAGTGATCCGCCGTGTGGACATCGGTTGGAATCTGCGACCTCCGTTCGCAACGAGCCGGATCGGACTGTCAGGCTTGGCAAATATGAGCTTATCAGTTTCGTGGGCAATGGCCCCACGTAAACCGCCGGGACACGTTTTGTTGCACTTTGGTGGAGTCTTTCCAGCCTGGAGTCTTCAACGCATTGGGTTCGTGGTAGACTTCAGGAACCGGTGCGACGGCGTATCTGGGGCCAGATGTCGACTGAAGGCAGGCAGGCATGGTGCGGCCTGGATGCGACGTGTGGATCTATCGTACAGCCTTCAACGAAAATAGTTCGATTGCGGGCGTTTTTATCACGTAGTGGCGGTCCGACCGTCCGAGGAATGGAATATGAAGATCGATTATTTTGGATGTCATGTGGGCGAGCGGATTGGCAGTCGATTTGGCTTGAGCGAAATGGTGATTGCCGTCACCACGGTTCTTGCCACGGCAGCTTTCAGCTGGGGGCAACCTTCGAGTGCGACCAAACTGCTGCCGGAGAACACGGTCGCCTATGTGCGCGTTGCGGATGTGCAGGAGTTATTGAAACAACTTGGGGAAACAGCACTGGGACGAATGCTTAGAGATCCCGAGGTGGAACCAATCGCCAGCGATCTTTACCAGTCGGCAATAGAGGCATTTCGGGGCATTGAGGACGAGCTTGGTCTTTCAGTCTCGCAACTGCGGTCTATTCCTCAAGGAGAATTGTGTCTGGCTCTGGTGGCGCCGGAGGATGGGAGTCCGGCTTTGGTTGCGTTGATCGGAGTCGAGAAAGAAGCCGTGAATGCGCGCAAAGTTGTCGAGTATTGGCAGGCCAAGATGGTCGAAGGGGGCCATGTCAAATCGACCGAAACAGTTGGGAAAATAAAACTGACGGTTCTGAAGCGAAATGGCGAATCAGGGCGTCGAACGGTGTTTTTCTAACGGGATGGAACGATCGCTGTGACCACCGACCTGGAACTGGCTAAGCAAATACTTTCGCGATGGCAGGGAGAGGAGAATGTCTCGACGCTAGCCGAGAACAAACACTTTGCCACGATCATGGAGCGATGCATGGTCTCTGGCGATGAGCAACCGCAAGTAACCTACTTTGTCGACCCGTTGGGCGTTGTACGCAGTTTTGCCTCCAACAATATGGCGCTTCAGATGGGACTCTCGATGCTTGTCCAGCGAGGACTGGACGGACTGCACGGGTTTGGAGGCAGCCTGCTGCTCGGTGGAGAGCAGTTCGAGTCTGTTCATCACATGCACTTCCTGGTTGACTCCTCACGGGAAGGGGTGCTTAATGTTTTGGCGCCGAGAACCGGAGACGTTTCACCAGAAATGTGGGTGCCGAGTGACGTTGGTACGTACTGGACATTGCATTGGGACATTCCGAAGAGGTATGCGGCATTTGTGGCGGCATTCGACGGCGTCCGTGGGCCGGACGCGTGGGATAAGATGCTGAAACGTTCAATTGTCGGCCAGTTAGGAGTCGACCTGAAAAGGGATGTGCTTGACGCGATGGAGGGCCGAATCACGCGAGTTACCTGGATGGACAATTCGGCGGAAACGCGACGAGCCGGGACAATGACCGGTCTGAAACTGAAAGATGCTGCTGTTTCTCGGAAGACCCTTGAACGCGTGGTCAACAAGAACGCACGTTCACTCTTCACGAAACGGCTTGCCCAGGGTGTTTCCTATTACGAGTATCATTCTCGTTCGGCGCGGAGCGGTGGGGCACCGAAATCGACCGCTTCGTATGTGGCAATTCTGGGTGATTACCTCTTACTGAGCGACAATGAGATGTTGATCCAGCGGGCGATCGATACGAAGCGAGGTAGTTTGCCGACACTTGGCGATGAACTGGATTTCAAGCTGAACGCCAGTCGCATTGCGCTTCTGCCCGGCGGTGACAAACCGAGTATGATTGCGTTTACTCGCCCGGAGGTCGGATTACGTGCTTCGTACGCCTTGATCGCGTCCGAGGATACGCGTCGCCGCCTATCGGAATTTGCCTCGAAAAACCGGGCGATTCTCGCAATCAACAAAGCGCTGACCGATCATCCTTTGCCATCTTTTTCCGTCGTGGCAAAGTATTTCGCGTTCAGCGGTCGGCTGGTAACCGTGGACGTGACCGGAATTCACAGCGTGGGATTCACGTTTCGACGGGACTAGTGCTGTGTCAGGATTTACTTTGGGGTTGGGCGGCACTGGCTTCGCCAGTGTTCACAAGGCTATGCACGAACGAAGGCAAACACGGGCGGAGCCAGTGCCACCTCAATTCCCAGCCTTGCCACAGTACTAGTGCTGAAGCCCGTAACGGACTGCCCACGGCGAGAGTGCGTGGAGGGTTAGTTGAAATTGGGCAAACAAATTCACCCAAAGTACGCCGCATTTTTCAAGCCCCCATCCACAATATTCGGCACCGTTGCCTGCACACGCAGTTGGGGCGGTTGATCAGCAGGGATCCGATTGGGTGTGGGGCGGCCGCAAATCTGTTCTCAGGTGTAGGATGTGACAAGCTCGCGGCATCCGCCTTGGCAACTGGCAGCCACGGTATTGCGAGCGCCGGCACACCACAATCCGGCTACTTAGAACTGCCGTCACTCTTGTTATGCGCTGAGTTGTCCGTCTTGTGACCGCTTCCGTTGTTTTTCGAATCTTCAGCGTTGTGTTTCTTGTCGTGACTGCCGCTGTCCTTGTGGTCCAGATCGCTTTTCGCATGCTCAGCCGCATTGGCTGTTGTGAATGTTACGGATTTCACGAAGTTCTGGAACCGTTCCTTCTCCAATAAAGCCAGTTCGGAGTCGCCCCACAGTTTGAAGAACCACGCTTTGTTGCCGATGACGGCCACGGCGGCCAGGATGGCGCGTCCTGACTGCGACGTGCTTTTCGGGCCGATCAGTTCGACGTAATGTCCTTTCACTCCCGCGATGTCGATGGGCTGAACGGTGTCTTTCAGCTGGTCCTTGGTCAATTCGCCGAGTAGAAGTTGTTGCCGCCAACGATTGACATTGGGCAGTAGCTCGCCGGCCATGGCAGCCAGATCAATCACCGTAATGTCCACCCTGCGTTTTCCTTCGCCAACACGAAAGGCGGCCTTCCGCATCCCGCCGACTTTGCCTGGTAGCCAACCCTCAGGCGTTGAATACGTCAATTGTGAACCAGCGAGGGCCGGGTTGACTGCCGGGAGGACCGGGTGGCCGGGTGTGGCGGATTTGAGATCGACTGTTGGTGCGGGCTGGGCAGCTTCGCTCGTCTTGTCCGCCGGCTCTTCGTGTTGCCGAACCTCTTCCTGACGCGAACAAGATGAAAACGTCAATGCACAAACGGAAACGAGCAGCAAGGCGACAACTCGGGGATGTGACGGTAAGCATTCAGACAAACAGATCATCAGATAAAAATTCCTTTGCTGGACGAAACATACGAGTGTGTACCAGAGTCCGTGTTGTGGAGTGTGTCTCCCGTCGGGCCCTCGTTTCCAATCTAATACCATCCCCGCCGCTATTCTAGTCTCAAGAGTGACTATCACAGCGAGCAAGGCGGAGACCGCGTAACAAAAGTACGCCGTCTCCGCCTCACGAGACTCGCTTCGAATGCCTGCTGACTTTTCGTCTGGTCTCTGCCGACCGCCGGCATCCTGCCTTTGGCGGGGCGGCAAAGATCCAGGTCTTCGTTACCTCACATCGATACGCGCATCATGGCAATGGTTCACCGAACCAGATACCGGCACCATCATCGAAAAAGGCAACCCCCGACATCATGCCGGCGTCACGATCGATGTTCCCAAAGAAAATGGAACCGGTCGCGTCCATCCAATAGATGATATCACCCCAATCGACGCCAATGCCCGTGCAACTTTCGCCATCAGGGAACTGAATGTCGACGACAATGATGTCGGAGAACGGTTCGAAGGTCACAGTGAAACCTTCATACAGGTACCCGAACGGGGTCTTGATGGTCCACGTATCGCCGTCGGTGGGGGGCGGCACGTCCGTCTTCGTATGAATGTCCTTGGCATACATGGCCGCACCTTCGAGCGTCAGGCCATCGCCGACATTCTTGATGTGGCAACCGAGGCACGCATAATCGAGTGTGATGGATGCGTTGCCGTCCGCGTCCTGGTTCCAAAACAGGCCTTTACCACCAGGGTCAGGATTAGGATAGACGTTATCTTCCGCCAGGATGGGATCGGTCATAATGCGGAACAGGTGGCCTCGCACGTCACCGATGAACTGGCCCGGACTGGTTGCCGATTTGCCAATGTTCGGCATGTGGCAATCAATGCACTCGACGTTTTCCATACCGGCGACGACAAAGAAATTGTTGTCTTCGTTGCCTGGATGGCAATGAGTGCAGGCGAACGGCTTCCCACCCAAGTCTTTCATCCCGCCCAATTCATAAACCACGGACTTGTGCGGCTGATGGCAACTGTCACAAATCAGCGCGTCCGCGTGGGGCGAGTGGGAGAAATCTTCACCTTGCTGGTGGTGTCGCATGAAACCGCCACTCCACGGCATGCGGAAAGCCGGATCGCGCTGGTGGCAATCGGAGCAATCCTTGCCGCCCGGCGGCAAAACACTGCCGTCACCGATCGACTGGCTGACCATATGGTCATAGCCTGGCCCATGGCACGCTTCGCATCGGACACCCGGTTGTGTCCAGGTACCGACGATGCCCTCCGGCCATTCACTCGGATCGCCAGGCTCCGGATCATAGCCGGTTGTATGGCACTTGCCGCAGTTGTGCGGCTTCGTTTCGCCCGGGTGATAGGCGACAAACTCTTGCGTCGCAAGGTTCCATTGGACGGCATCGCCCGTGTGGATAAAACCGTCGAGTTCAACGAACCGAGCTTTCCAGAAGTAGTTACCGATTACCCACCCAACGTCGCCCCAACCGCCCGTCAGGGTGTCGGGCAGCGTGGGACCGGTGAGTGTGGCCACTCGTCGGGTGCCGGTGTCTCTCCGCCCGTGTAGTGTAGTTTCCAGGGGTGGCCCGACTGAATGTAGTCGCCATATATTCCCGCATGGCAAATGGCGCAGACTTCATCGCCGATGTAGTCGTTCGCTCCCCAAAGGCTGCCGACGAACATCGCGGCGAGTGCCGGTGCCAACAACAAGGTTGCTTTCATAATCAAGGCCCTCTCGCTCTCGTGGAAAAGATCCAGTCAGTATTGCACGGACCAATGTCTCGTAGGCCGGGTCTGCTCGCAGTAACCTACGGGATGCTGCAAGCCGTTCGAGTATCACCAATCATCACATTAAACCTCTCTTGTCTGCGGTTGGGAATCGTCATTGCTGCTCCCCGAACCAGATCGACACGCCGCCAACGAAAAAGGCAATACCCGACATGGTGCCCGCGTCGCGGTTGATATTGCCGAAGTAAATGCCACCGGTCATGTCCATCCAGTAAATGACATCACCCCAGTCCATGCCGACGCCAATGGATGTCTGGCCGTCTGCGTAGACAACGTGCGTGATGATAATCCCGGCGAACTGCTCGAATGTTACCGTGAATCCATCCTGGAGATACCCGAAGGGAGCTTTAATCAACCATGTGTCACCCACCGGCGGTGTGACCTCCTCAGTTATCTCCACGGAAACGTTAGCCGCGACTGGGTCGTTGATTCCATCACTGACAGTCAGCGTTGCCGTGTACGTTCCGGCAGTGTCGTACGTGTGTGTTGGACTCACCTCCGTACTTGTGTTGCCGTCGCCAAAATCCCACTCGTACGTCAGCGGATCGCCATCCGGATCGGTCGTATTCGATCCATCGAACTGCACCGCCTCGCCAACGACGCCTGAGTAGGGGCCGCCCGGATCGACGACCGGTGGCGCGTTCATTTCGACGACTTCCACGGGGACCACGACCACGACCGGGTCATTGTCAATGATGCCATCGGTCACGGTTAGAATGACCGTGTAGTCTCCAGCGGCATCCCACGTGTGTGTTGCCGTCTCGCCGAAAACAGGCGGGGTGCCTCGTGCGAAGACCCACATGAAGATAAGCGGGTCGCCGTCCGGATCGAATGTATTCGACGCGTCAAACGAAATCGGTTGACCGACGCCGCCCGTGTACGGTCCACCCGGATCGACAACCGGCGGCAGGTTTCCTGATGCGGAAATAGTCGCCGTCACTTGATCCGTGTCGGTTGCGCCACCATCATCGGTGACTGTCAATGTCACATCGAAGGTTCCCGCACTGGTGTACGTGTGCGTGGGGCTTTCGTCCGTACTCGTGCTACCGTCGCCGAAATCCCAGGCGTACGAAACAATCGTACCGTCAGGATCAGACGATCCTGAACCGTCGAATTCCACGGCGACGCCGACCGAACCGGTGTAATTTCCGCCCGCGTCCGCGACGGGTGGCAGGTTGTCTGGCGTACAGTCAGGATCGTTGGCGTCTACCAGTAAGTCGCCGTCGTTGTCCAGCGTGTCGGTGCACGGGTCGAGTTGTGCAACCGTGCCGTAGAACAATGGCACCACATCCTCACCAACGGGCGTGTAGCTGCTCGAGTCCTCGTCGCTGTGACACCCACCACAGTTTGCATTGCCAGTGTTCTCATGGCGTTGACGCAGGCCGGCGCCGAAGCCATCCGATCCCCAGTCGTTTCCCCCATCCTCGATGCGACCATGACATCCGACACACCCTCGATCAACGTCCGGATCAAGTGTGATCTTCGGATTGTCGCCAACATTGACATGACAAACGGTGCAACTGCTGATCATGTCCGTGTGTTGGCCGTGCAACGCGCCGAAGCCTTTGAACGAAGAGTGGCAGGCAAGGCAATCGCCGCCGCCACCAGTGCTTTCAAATGTTTCGTACGCAGAAGCGCCTGCAGCAAAATAGACCACCGCACTGAGCACGGCAATCGCCGTGAAAAGTGGAGACCTGAGAAAGTGTCTTACCTGCATGAGATTTGGACCTCCATCCATACGCCATGTGTGAACAACCGAATACAGTACATTTATTAAAAATAACCTAGCTTCGCTGATTCCCCAAGGTCGCACTCGTAGTATCGCCAAGTGGGCAACTAGATAGAATCGGAAGAACAGAAGAAGCGATACTCGTCTAAATATGATTGACGCCTAGGTGGAACCCCTAGAAGTCTTTTCCTGTGCCAGATCGGAACATTCTTTGTAACCTGAAGAGGTGCGTTTTGATAGACGCTGTCGAGCAGTTGGACTATTATGAGAGGTGTAGAAACGTCAGTCCTGGCGATTGCGATTTCCACATTTGGCCGGCGCATGTTATGGAGCCCGCAGCCGATTGCTGGTGAAATGTCGGGTAACCGGGCCGCTCAGTGCTTATCGCTTATCACCAGAAGCGGGCTTATCACCAGAAGAGGCAAGGGACGACGCACCGGTAAACTGCGTAGAGTTCACGGGTTTCGTGGAAAGTGGCAGTTCTGTTTGTCCGGTAGAGTACTGGCTCGTTAGATGGGTGCGGTATGGCTAAGATGGGGGGGGCGTGTGTCGATGTGCCATTTCTATTCGGGATTGAAAGAAGGCATGAACACCTTTAGGTGCTCTTTTGACTAGGATCACAGGACGCGGTTTTTTGGCCTTCGTGCTGAGTGTAGAGAGTGAAGAAAAGGGCGAATGTCGCCGGGGTATTTTGGACGTGTTCCGTTGCAGCAGTTTAGTCCGTGAGGCATTTGATCGATGAATGTGTTGTTTGAAAACCTACTAGGCTCCCTGGCTTTTTCTGCCGTGTTCATCGCGACAACGCTCGGTGGCGTTCTGGAGTCGAGAGCGGGACACCACGTCTTGGGGCGTCTTACTCCTTATCAAGACTGCCGGTTGTGCCACGGCGATGATCTTCAAGGTGGTATAGGGCGATCGTGTTACTCGTGTCACGGTCGCGTCTGGCCTGGCGGCGAGTTGGCACCGTTGGCGGATGTTGGTGGCCCTTATTCGGGCGAGGCTGGCAACGCTGTGTGGTTTGATGGATCTGGTTCAGCGGATCTGGACGGGGCGATCGTGGCCTACTTGTGGGATTTTGGCGATGGGTCGGTTGATTCCAATATCCAACCTCGGCACACGTACGCGAGTGTTGGAACCTATACGGTGACGTTGACGGTCACCGACGACAACGGTAACACGGATACGGCGAATACCGTAGCCGAGATTACCGGGTCGACATTGAACGTGCCGCCATTGGCAGATGCCGGCGGCCCGTACACGGGCGCTGGTGGCATCGCGGTGCAGTTCGATGGCTCAGGATCAATCGACGTTGACGGGACGATTGTTTCGTACGAGTGGGATTTCGGTGACGGCAGTTCGGGTACCGGGCCGGCGCCAACACACGCTTACTCAGAAATGGGATTCTTCATGGTCCAGCTGACCGTGACGGATGACGGTGGCGCGACCGATACGGTTAACACGGCAGCCACGGTTTCATTGGCAACCAACCAACCGCCCGATGTGGATCCGGGGGGACCGTATTCCGGTGTGGTGGATGAGTTGGTGACGTTGGATGCATCGAACACGTTCGATGCCGATGGAGACACACTCATTTTTATCTGGGACTTCGGCGACGGCAGTCTTCCGTCATTTCCCAGTGAGAATCCGGTGGCAACCCACAATTATAACAAAGCCGGAACGTACACGGCGAAGGTTATCGTCACTGACGGTGCTTTGACGCCCGTTATTGCTGAGGTGGCTGTCACCATCACCGAAGATTCGTCTGGCAACCCGCTTCCGCCGGCGGACGAGACGTGGTTGGTGCAAATCCCTCTGCAAGGCACGGAGTTTACGGTGTCTTGGGCAGACGTTGAGGGGATGCTGTGGGGGCAAGCAACTCATTTGGATGGTCGAACGAGTACGGTTGTCGGCTTGCTTTTCAATGACATGATTATGTGGGCGGACTTGTCGGGGGCTGTTTTCATCGGGAACGTCGATCAGGAAGCAGGCACAATGAGGGGAATTATTTTCGACGGAGGCAACGGCGATTCCATTTGGCTTGCGGAGCGATTGCAAGCCCCTTAGCGAGTAGGATGTGACCAGCTCGCCGGCGCGATTTCTCCATCTTCTGTAACTTTCACGGCGAGCGCCGGCACACCAGCAGGCTTCTGTTCGTGAAAAGCGTATGGGCGAGCGGTGATCGGATTCTGGTGTGCCGGCGCTCGCGATACCGTGGTTGTCAGGTTCCGGTTGAGTGCCGCGAGCTTGTCACCCTACAACTGATTCACTTATGGGGGGCTGCACGCGGAAGAGTGCGACAATGATAGATTGGCGAATCCTTGGCCACATGGCCGGCCGCGATCAGGCGTACCCAACGGCTGAAATGGGGCCTTGATCACAAGATGGTCCGGGTAGGTCCCGCTTGCCGAGCGGGACTTGGGATAATCCAAGATGCGGCAAGATGTCTGGAACTGCAGACGGGGACCTGTTTGCCTGCTGCTGGACCAGCTTACGATCAAGGTCCTGAAATGGCATGCCCAGAAAGCGGTTTTCGGGAGACTGGCGAAAATAGGGAGACTTCATGGCTTGTACGACTTGTGAGACAAAACGTGGTGTCAGCGATGGTTCGCGTCGAGAGTAATAGTGGGATAATGCAGTTTATGACTTTGCGAACGAGATCTGGACTATGCACCGAATTCACGGCATGCCAGGGTGGGCCCTACTGATCGCCCTTCTTCTATCCGGAGTCAGCGTTCCTGCTCGCGGCGCTGAGACGTTTGGCTATACGTCTAGGAAGCCTCAACTTTGGGAAACCGAGCGTCCACTTCTTGAGTACGAACCGGGAAAGAACCTGTTTTGGCACGATCCCTATCTTGGAAATTGGGAAATGTGTCGCGCCTGGCCGGCGTCGGCGAATGGATGCGCGCCGAAATGGTATGTTCGTGGCGAGATGCTTGCGTTGTGGCGGGACGCGGATGATTCACATCCTTTTGCCACGGTGGGGCCGGCGGGCCCGGTGGTGTTGAGCACTGCTGAGTTCAAACCCGAATTCCGAGCCGGGGTCCGCGCACTGGTTGGACGGTCGCTTGGCGAGTGGTACCGCGTCGAGGCGTCTTATTTCGGATCGCATTCGTGGAGTGATCGCGCGGCAGTGTGGAACACTGACGCAAATGGCGCAGGTGGAATAGGGAACCTCTATTCACCGTTTTCTCAATTTGGCGATCCTGTTGGAGTTGTCGGATTTGACTACAACACCTTTGCGTCCATTCGATTCGAGTCGCGTCTGAACAATGGCGAGGTGAACTTGCGACGCAGAATTCTGATGCGCCCAGGAAGCTACGAAGCCTCGTTTCTTGTTGGTGGTCGTTATCTGGATATCAGCGAACAGTTCGACTACCATACATACTCGGCTCTTCCGGGCCCTCTTGCCCGAACCAACGACGTGAACACCGACACGCGGAACAAACTGATCGGTTTCCAGATCGGCCTGCTCGGACAGTTCCTGATCCAGCCGCGATGCTGGATCGACTTCGAAATGAAGGGTGGCATTTATCAAAACCGTGCCAGTCTTGATCGCGTATTCACGGTGACGGAGATTGGCGGACAGACATCTTCGATTCCTGGTGAGGACACGCACGATCGGACGTCGTTAGTCGGCGATCTGTCGTTGCAGTTCAACTACCAATTCTCGCCCGGATGGACTTTTTATGCGGGCTACAATGCGATTTGGGTTACTGGGGTCGCGTTGGCAGCGAATAACTTCGAGACGGATATCAGCCTGCTTGCCGTTGGCCCGGCGCTGATCAACCACGGTGGACAGGTTGTCTATCACGGTCCGAATTTCGGCTTGGTTTTCGCCTGGTAGGCCATTTGCCACGCCCTAACGTGGCAGAATGTGCGGGACTACTCTCGTCCGTGCGACCATTACCAAAGCTCTCGGTAGCCGTATTTGAGTGGCGGCGGCTTTCCCGATTTCGCTTTTCGGAAGTGCTTGGCGGGCTGTTTCCCTGTCTCACAACCGCGAGATGAAGAGCAAGCGAAACGGTTTCTCGTTCTCGGCCGCGGCTGAAGTCGGTGAGCGGTTTCAGCCGCCCGAAGCAACGGGCCGCGAAAATTCCCCCCTTTTTTTCGAGCTGGATTCTGGTTTAGACAACCGCAATCGCGTTCGCATGCCTTCCTTAGAATCGGTGTTTTTGGCAAGAATGCCGAAAAAACACTTGCATCTGTTCGACGCGGTATGGGAAAAGCGGGGCCGATGGGGGGCGGTACCTATCTATCACGTCCTTGCATCGCCTGACCTGCCGGTTGATATTTGTTTGGCCTTTTTTCGTGCGTGCCGTTTCGGGCATTTGTTTGGGCGGCGTGGTTTCGGGCGTGCGTTGGCGTCGCGCTGTAATTTGGGTTGTCAGCGTGAGTCGGAGTTTGGCGTCATCTTTTTGTCCGTGCTTCTCGTATCGGTATAGTCGTTGCTGAATGGGCGACTTGTTCTTGTTTGGTGTTTGTTGGAGGATTGTTTATGAGACGGTCTATTTTCGGGCGCGCACGTCGCCCTGGGTTTACGTTGGTCGAACTTCTGGTGGTGATTGCCATCATCGGCATCTTGGTTGCGCTGCTGTTGCCGGCTGTCCAGGCAGCTCGTGAAGCCGCTCGGCGCATGCAGTGCTCGAACAATCTGAAGCAGCTTGCGCTGGCGTGCCACAATTATCACGACACGCATAAAGTGCTGCCGCCACTGGCGGTCGGGTCTTATCAGCCCGGCAACTGGAGCAGTGGCAACTATTACAGGAGCACGATCAATCTGCTTGGCTGGATGGTCCATTTGATGCCCTACTACGAGCAGAAAACGCTCTACGACCAGATTATGGCTGGGGGGACCTATGGGGGTCATGTTGTCCCGCCCGGCGGTGCCTATCCGTACTGGAGTGGCTACTTGCCCTACCGAACACTCGTGCCAGATGTTCTCTGTCCATCCGATGGCGAGGGAGCGCGCAAGAGTACGTCGGCCCTTGGTCGAAGTAACTATTGCGCGTCGCTGGGTGACAACTACTACAACGACGCAGGCTCCTCGAACAACCGCGGTATTTTTTCCCGGACCAAAGCGATTGCGTTTCGTGACATCAAGGACGGGACCAGCAATACAATTATGCTGAGCGAGAACGCCATTTTTCCGAGATCGGGAACGGCCTGCGTGAAGCTGCATGGTTGCACGGCTCTACAGACTGGGATGCAAGCTGATGGCGG
>JAJSAJ010000343.1 GCA_024274855.1 Planctomycetota bacterium
GTGCGCAAACTTCGCGAAGGTCCAAGCGTTCGTTTTGACGTTGAAATCACGTCGTAAATCGAAGTGTCTGAAAAGTTCTTGTCATTTTGCGCAGAACTTGCTTGCTAATGTGGCCCACCCGTCGGCCCAGCTAACGCTCTCTGAAGGTGCGCGGCTTTGCGGATTACCTCACTCTCGTTGACAATCCCCCCCCCCCCGATATGGCGATGCATGGGCAGGGCGGACGGTAATTCTGTTCATTCGCCAGCTATCCCAGTGGTACGGTCCCCTGATGGGCATTCCGAGTTGTCTGGCAGCAGACGACGAGAATCCATATACGCGGATTCAGCTCAGTAGCACATCCGACAGTCAATTTGTCGCGGGTGCGCTGACTAGTGAGCGTCCGATTTCGTAGACTTCTTCCGCATCCAAGACGAGCGTGTTGGTTTCGAACAGTCTTTGGATCGCCGCCTTGTGGATTTTCATCTTGAGTGCCCCGACACCAATGGCCCCATAACACGTCACCTTGTTACGGATTTGCCGATGATCGGAAGGGTCGATTCCGGCAATACCAACCGGTGGAACAGCGTTCAGGTCGATCGCCACCCGGACTCCCCGGGCCGAGGTCCAGACCGACTCGGGCACGACTTCCACACCAGCAGCCGCAGCCGAAAGGACCAGTTGGCTGCCTTCGATTGCCTGGGCTGTTTCTCGGGGCGTTCCGGTCGAGCAGGGAAGCAGCTGATGTTCATTTGCTCCTTGGCTCGCGCGCTCGCAAACGGCCACCGCTCGCTCGATGCTGCGAGAACCGACGCGGACTTTCGCGCCGGCTCGGACCAGCATCCGCACGGCCCGTTCACCGACCGGCCCTGTGGCCGCTAGAACGGTGGCCGTTGTTTCCGTGAGCTTCAGATGCCGAGCGGCGGTCAGTACGGCTGCGGCGGCTGTCGTGTTAGCACCGTTTGCGTCAAACATCACGGAAACGCGCATTGGATCGAACATCGTGCGAATGACGTGTTTCAGCAAGTGTTCGGCTGCCGAAACATCGGACCCGCCCACGAAAATCGCCGTGCGATGAAGGTCCGCGTGGCCGCGAGTGAACATGGCCCCATGGACTAAATCACGAACCTCCATCGGTTCGACCGCGCCGTACTGAAGAAGCTGATCAACGCCGGCATCCAACGCCACGACCGCGTCGAATACACTGGCATGCGCGTCACAGTCCAACTGAATCAGAATAGTTGGCTTGTCCATCGATCCTCGCCATGCTAAAAGCCTTTGTACGGATGCTCCGCAGCATCCTTTCCGGCTACCATCTCGTCCGCACTGGGGGTTCCGGACATTGCGTTCGCGATCGCCTGTTTTGTCGCTTCGTAATTGTAATCGAAAATTTTCTTGTTGTCCTCGGCCGCCGGATGGATGAAGACGCCGCATACGATGACCAGATCTTCGCAGGTGTCCTTCGCGATTACCCCTTCGGCAACCGAATCCGCAACCGCACGGGCCACCGCAGCCTGTGCCGGACCGAACATCTGGACCGCCTGTTGCATGCCTTCGATAGTGACTTTTGTTATCATCACCGTCGCGGGTTTGACCGCAAGGTTCGGTGCCAAGACCGCCAACAGGTTGCTGTGCCCCGCACTCTGATTCGCCAACGCGTTGGCGAATGCAACACCAACCGGTCCCTCCTTACTGCCGACCATCAAGTCAATATGGGCTATTTCGTTACCATCGCCTGCCAGGGCTTCGCCAACGTACATCGACATAAGTGTATCTCCATTTTCCAGATCGAAATCGCTCCGATCGTGACAAAACCAACCGGTCTCCAAGTCGACCAGTCCCAGCCAGTGTAGATTGGACACTCAAGAATGAGCGTCCAGGTGACTTCCTTACGGCGAACTTAGCAAACATGCTGTCAAATGCAACCGTGGCTAGTCGCCCGGATCACCGGGCGGCCCGGCCGCCAGCCAACTCCGAGCTGCCGCTCGGGGCGCCATTGGTCCGCTCCGTTTGGTCGCTGGAACTTTGTCAACAACGAACGACCGCTTAAGTTCGTCGGACAGGAAGGCTACCTTTTTGACGCGACTTTCGCCACAATTGTGATCGGGATACGGTGCCACGAATTCGGGGTGAATTAATTGGAATGCTCGGCCGCGACCAGAAGCAAAGCGGAAAAAAACCGGAGGGACCGCACGTCGGTGTCTCCCGTCGTCATCATCGTCGGTGCCAGTGTACGCGCTGCGGCCCAGTCCGCGGTAAGGGCCGGATATCAGGTCCTTGCCGCCGATCTGTTCCGCGATTCGGACCTTCGCAAGTGCGCCGAGTCCATCCGAGTTCAGGACTACCCGAACGGGCTGTTGGACGTGTTAAGCGAGTGGCCGCCGAGTGACTGGCTGTACACCGGAGGCCTCTAAAACGAACCGGCGCTGATTGAGGCGATTTCGCTCCGGCATCGACTTTGCGGTACAGGACCGACAGGCCTTTTGCGAGTTCGAGACGCATGGCAGCTTCACGACATGTTGAAAAACGATGGATTGGCATTTCCTGCTCCGCGTCGGCAACCAGATTGGACACAGGCTCGTCAGTGGATCTGGAAGCCGATTAAGAGCTGTGGGGGCACTCGGATCGTCCAGATCGAGCAAACTGCGGGTGCGTTCGCCTCGACGTGGATGGGCCACGATCTGAGCGGCGCGGTAACCGTGACCTCGAAGACCATGCCGGTTTCCCGGCCGCTCGTGCCCGTCGCGGACGAGATATGTGCGGACCACGGATGCGCCGCAGGATACTTTCAGCCTCTGGTTGCCGGCCCCAGCTTCAGCGCCCAGTTTGTTGCCGTTGGCCCCAAGGCTCGCTTGCTCGGTGTCACGCGCCAACTCGTTGGGTGCCGGTGGGCCGGTGCCCGACCTTTCTGGTACGTCGGATCTGTCGGCCCGGTCCGACTCAAGCCCCATGATGTCGATATCGTCCGATCCATCGGCAACTGTCTTGCACGGCAAGCTCGGTTGAGCGGGTTGTTTGGTGTCGATTTCGTGGTCAATACCAGCGGAGTGTGGACGCTCGATGTCAACCCGCGATTCTGTGCCTCAATCGAGATCCTGGAACGCGCATACGGCGTATCGGCTATCGCAATCCATATGGCGGCAAGTGTCAAGGACTGCTTGCCCGACTGGCCAATGCCCGCAAACGTCCCGCTTCATGGTAAGGCGATCGTCTTTTCTTCAGCGGCGACCACGGTCGGGCGGCGGTTCTTTCGTCGCATCGCGCGCCTGCAAGGTTGCCATCGGTTTTCCCATTTGGCCGACATTCCGAGTCCCAACAGTCGCCTTGGCCCCAATGGACCGGTGGTCACGGTGTTTGCGCAAGGACCGAGTATCCGGGCAGTGACCAAGCAGCTGCAAGCCCGGACGCGATCCGTGCGCGAGGCACTCGTGTGACCAGACTACACGCCGCCGAAGGAGGCAAACCCGCCGTCGACAGGAACGACAATTCCGGTTGTGAATGCGGCGCCGTCACTGACCAACCAGAGCAGGGTACCGAGCAGATCTTCGGGTTGACCATATCGATCAGCCGGCGTATGGGCCAGGATTGTCTCGCCCCGCGGTGTCGGTTTTCCCGTTTCCTTCGAGACCAGAAGATACTCATTTTGTGCCGTCAGGAAGAAGCCGGGAGCGATCGCGTTGACTCGGATGTTTGGGCCGTACTGCTGGGCCATGTGAACCGCAAGCCACTGCGTGAAATTGGCAATCGCGGCTTTGGCCGCCGAGTAAGCGACGACACGAGTCAGTGGGCGAATTCCGGCCATCGACGCGATGTTGATGACAACGCCTCGCTTGCGATCGGCCATGTCACGGGTGAAAACCTGGCACGCCATAATCGTGCCTAGGCAATTCAGGTCGAACACCCAGCGAATCGCGTCTGGCGAAAGATCGAAAAACGACATGTCGGGGCCGGCTGTTGCCTCGGGCCGGTTCCCCCCCGCACCGTTTACTAGAATGTCGACAGGACCAAAGTGCTCGTGGATCATCTTCTTCGCGTTCTCGAGACTGTCTCGCTGCAGAACATCCGTTTCGATAGCAACCGCCTTGCCCCCAGCCGATGTAATACGATCGACAACCGCTTGCGCCGCGTCCCGTTGGATGTCCAATACGGCTACCTTGGCACCCTGACTTGCCAACGCCTCGCACATCGGGCGACAGAGGATTCCGCCACCACCGGTGACTGCGGCAACTTGGTTGGTAAGATCTGACATGGGCATGCTCCTCTTTGCTAATAGTTCACTCAATGGCGTTGTTTCAAGTCTTGATGGATGAGACGCGCCAAGCGGCTCTGATCCCCCGGTGCGGAATCCTATCTGTTCTACCGTCTCGCGTGGTCCGAGGAAACGGTGTCAGTCCAGATTGGCTGCCACGTTGTCCGTATTCCATTTCTTTCCCGCAAAAACTGGTTCAAAATCCGGCTGTCCGGCTAAGTCGGTAATCGCTTGAATGCACTGTCTCGTTGCTTTGCGAACCTGCTCCGCGTCACGGTGTTGGCCGTAGTATTCGGATAAATCGATCGGTTGGCCGATACATACTCGCACGTTGGCCCGCATCAAAAACGGGCTCCATTCGGTTCCGCGAAACGGCGACCCTTCAAGGTAGCAGGGAATCACGGGAACGTGAGCTTTCAGTGCAACAACGATGGCACCGGGGCGAATCGGTCGCATCAATTGGTCGGTGGTGTTGATACGTCCCTCGGGGAACATCCCAACCATTCTTCCGCTGGCCGCCAAACGGATAGCCATTTTGGTTGACGCGGTATCAACCCCGCCGCGGTTGACCGGAATCGCCTCGCACTTCCGCAGGAACCATCCGAAGAACCCGTGTTTGAAATACTCGGCAGCAACCATCCAGCACATGACTTCCTTGACCGAAGTCTGAAAATAAAACGGGTCAATGCTGCTTCGGTGATTACAGATAATGATCGAACCGCTGCCGCCGAGGTCCGGGAACTGGCCCTCAATCTTGGCACGCCATTGGATGCGAGTAAGATACCAGGCAGTCATCCACAATACGGACTGGATCATGGTCAGTGATGAATGGCGAGCAAGACGAAAAGCCAGCAAAGTGACAATGCCAAGCAGCAGAAGCAAGATGCCAAGCAGCACCAGGGGGACAACAACCAACAAAATGAATGAAAATGTCATGGCAAAAGGGGCTTCTGGAATCTGGCTTGGTTTCCTACGGTAGTTCTTGTTGCCCGTTATCGAGCATTCAGCCAAACGCCAAGGGTCGGGTCTTTTTGGGACCCGTATCGGTTCCGTGGCGAGGGCTCTGTATTACCGATTTCGTAGCTGTTTAGCCGTCTGGCAGCGTTCTGGGATTTTTCTCAGAACCCAGAGAAGCAGGCTTTCCGGGAGGGCGAAGCTCCCGCTGAGCCGCTTGTGTTGTTGGCCCGAACGGCTCGGCAGGAGCCTCGCCCACCCGCTGAGTCGATCACTTGCCATCTGGTTAAAGTGTGACCTAATTTGGTTACACTTTAGCCAAATGGAGAACGCGCGTTGATCGAAGGACCCCCATGGGCTTGGCCCATGGGTGAATAAGTCTCTCGAGCTAAAAAGCATGTGATGAAAACCCCCTTTCCGCTCCCTCCCCGCCGCCTTTGGCGGCGGGGAGGGAGCGGCCGTCGGCATGACATGCCGGCCTTAGCTCAATAGACTCGCTCACCA
>JAJSAJ010000344.1 GCA_024274855.1 Planctomycetota bacterium
CGTGTACGGCATCGCGTCGTTCGACGTGGTGGAATCGGCAGTCGAATCGGGGGTGTTTGTTGCCACACTGTCGGGCGTTTGCGGTTGTTTCTCGCTGGCAGGTCGTTCATTCCGCAACATTCGAGGTATTGGATTCAGTTTCGTTGCCGGCGCGGTGAGATGCGGATCGGGCAGTTTGATCGGTTGCCTTGTGCCTGGATTGGTTTTTGTTGCGAGCGGGTGTGGAAGACTGCTCGCACCATCCGGTACGAGGGTATGCCGCGGTGGCGTGATCATGCTCGACACACCATCCGGACTTTTTTCGGCTTCCGGGGGCGTGGACTCGTCGGGGCGTGCTGAGTCGTCGGGGAGTGGCGGTGGAGACTCGACCTGTCCGTCAAGTTTTGACGTGGGCGTCTCGGCGCGACGTTCGTCTTCAGGTTGATTTCCGGCACAGCCGACCAGAGCGATGCCGGCAAGCGTCGCAAGCAGAACAATAGCGGTGGGGCCGGTGTGGGGATGGCGAATGGAGGTTGCAGGCATGGTATCCTTCTCCCGTTATACGAGACTCTCCGTGTTCGTGGTTGCACCGTGAGTCGCGGGACGGACAGTCCTGATCACGGCGTTCCGCGACAGGGCTACGAGTCCACTTCATGACACTCGCTCAGATCCGTCTTATCCATCACCCAAATGTTCATGCTGCAGGGCGGCGCCGTGGCAAACTGGAATCCGCTGAAATCTGGCGGACGTTGACCTCGATGGGGGTTAGTGAATCGATATGCACATCACGCTGCGGAAAAGCGATCGTGATTCCCGCTTGTTCGAGCAAGTGGTCAATTCGATGCCGAACTTCACTCTCAATTTGCTGCGACTGCATCAGGGTTCGCATGTAGATCCAGAAATGAACCTCGAATGCCAGCGAATTGTCTCCGAAATCCTTGAACAGAACGATTGGTGCAGGTGAATCCTCCGTGTTGGGCGATTCCAGCACGGCTTGCCGAAGAAGGTCGGATACTTCTTGTGTGGGAGATCCATAGGCGACGCCAACAGAAACGGATGTTCGAATGCGCGTATCGGAGAGAGTCCAGTTTGTTACATTATCTTCCAAGAATTTGCTGTTCGGCACGATCATTTCGACATTTCTGTTTGTCTTCACGCGCGTGCTTCGAGCGCCGATTTTTTCGACGGTTCCGCACACTCCTTCCATGTCGACAAGATCGCCAACTCGGATCGGCTGTTCGGCGAGCAAAATCAGCCCGCTGATGAAATTGTTCAGGATATTCTGACTTCCGAATCCAACGCCAATGGCAACAGCACCACCAAAGAACGTGAAAATCGTCAACGGTACATGGATCAATTCCAATGAAAAGAATGCGAAGACCGTAAGCAATAAGTAGAATACGATCGATTGAACGGCTGTCGCGGCACCTTGATTCATGCCGATCCGAGGCAGCATGCGTCGGCCGACAATTCGGCTAAGAAAGCGAGAAAGCCAGAGCCCAAACAGCATCAACAGGATACCGGTAACTACTTTGCGGACCGTGATCGGATGGTCATCCAATGAGGTGATTTCGTAGTTCCAGGCTGCCTCGACGGAGCGGTTCGCGGAACCGAGCCACGCGTGAAGCGTGTTTGGCCGTGTGTCGGTAGTCAGTCTCGCGTTCAGTTTGGCCAACATCCGTTCCGTTATTTCCACGCGGACGATGTTCATCGCGTAGGCGTCGGACAGTTGATGCCAGCTGGCGATCTGAAATTCGATCCACTTTGCAGCCTCCGGAGAATCTCGTCGGATTAATCGCAGCTGTTTTTCGAGTGTGCCAAGTCTTGCCATGAGATCCTTCGCATGATTCTCGAGCAATTGACGAGATACCTTGACTTTTTCGTAGTACGTGTTTGCGTCCTCTTGCCAGGAAAGTGTTTCGTCGGCCGATGCTTCATGATTGAAAATCTTGTAACGCATATTCCAGGCGCTGCGGGCCAGGACGAGTTCACGCAGCCGCAGCTGGATCATGTTGATTTCTTTTTGGCAAGCGAGCTTGGCAACGCGCCACCCTTCTTGCATTTCCTTGTCGACGTTCGGTTCTTTCTTTTCAGTCTTGCTTTCCGCATCACAACGACGTTGCTCAACTTCCTGGAGCCTGACTTGGAGATCCTGCAGTCGGGTCTGCAATTCCTTTTCAACGTTATTCAGCTCGGAGAATACCTCTTGCAGATGCTGTGGAGTGAAAACGACCTTGCGGGAAATCCACTTTAGCGTTTCCTTCGAAATCGCCACTTGGACCTTACTGGTCTCGTGACGCAACGTCTTGTTCTTGATTTCGGCGCGACGAAACTTAATGACCTCGGTCAGCAAGCGGCTTCGCAGTTTTGCCGCCTCCAGCTGTTCAGCTAAGTCACTGCTCTTGTCCTTGTACCGTCCCACTTCTATTTGCTCTTTGATTTTCCGTCGGGCTTTTTCAGCTTCGGCAAGCATCTTGATCACCGACTGCTGTAAGTCTCTTGCGGCGGTCAGTTCCAGTTGAAGTGTTCGCGATCTTGTTTCCGCCGAGGCGAGTTCGTCTTGGATATCATCTTGTACCAGAATCGAATACGGGGGCGGTTTGTCCGGACCCGCTATTTGAACTTGGTGCAACCTGGATTCCGATTCCCTCAATGCCGTTTGAAGTTGTGCCGTTTGAAGCAGTTCCTCACGATGTTGCATCAACACCAGTTCCAGGTACGTCAAGCGGTCCAATTCCTTGCGCATACGCTCGCGCTGCGTCGCCGATAGCTGACGCGTTGCTGCCTGATCAAGAAGTGATTTGACTTGCTTGCGGTGTGCCGTTACCGTTTCGCGTTGCTGTTGGAGCAACTTCGGAGTTGGCTCCTTGGGCGGAACTGTTTCTTGTGCAGTAGCAGAAGGAGATTCTAGGGGCAGTCCCGCGCCGGCTGGCGATAGGGGCACCAAAAGCAGCGTGCCCACGATCATCAAGACAATCGCCGGCCAGGGTGTCGCCGCGGAGTGGGCAAAGCCCATCCGCATCGTGCGGTCGCAATTCATCAATTCCATCCTTGGTTGTCTCGAAGCTTCTGACCGTCGGGTGGTACGAGCAATAGCCGGCCCAGCGATCGATATGGCGTATTCAAAGGGCCGGGTGATTTGCCCGATGCCGCTGCGCACAATCCATCGTGCGGTTTGGCCATCGTGCGGTTTGGCCATCGTGCGGTTGGGTAAGTAGAATACCTGTGCAGGACGATGGCGACAAGCCGAAAACGGCTCTCACACGGCGGAGTGTCGTTACGATGGGGGGCGTGGGCCGCTAATTTGCCGGCGTCTTACCAAGGCGAACTTCGGACCGTTAAACTGTTATCAGTCGCGATGGACTGATATTACAAAACGGTAACACTTTAGCCAAATGGAGAACGCACGTTGGTCGAAGGACCCCCATGGGCTTGTCTCATGGGTGAATCAGTCTCTCGAGCTAGAAAGGCCGCTACCAAGACGCCGAAGAGCTGCACTCGGAGATATTGGAGACGAGACGCCGCGTATTCGGTGCAGAGGACCGCGATACGCTTGGCTCGATGGGCAACCTGGCCAACGTCTTCTTCCGGCAGAACAGGTACGATGAAGCCGCGAAGCTGTATATGGAGTCGCTGGAAATCGCTCGCCGCGTACTCGGCCAGGAAGACACCGTCACGCTCACATTTATGCACGGACTGGCCAATGCCTATCTTGCTCAAGGACATCCTGAGAAAACCGAGCAGCTGGCGACAGAACTCCTGGGTATACATCGACGTACTCTGGGGGATAAGCATCCCAGAACCTTGCGCTCGATGCACCAATTCGCCGTGTCACTTTACCTGCAAAAAAAATACACCGAGGCTGAGGAAGTTCTACGTGAGGTCATTGCGAGGAGTCGGCTCGCACTAGGCCCGGAGCATCGAGACACGTTATTGAGCATGTTTACCCTCGCTGACATGTACAAGCTGCAGGCGAGGCTGGACGCAGCTGAAAAGTTGTGGAGCGAAGTCCTAACGGTTCGGCAACGGACCCTGGGCGACGAACATCCTCAAACGATTTCGGTACTGCGGAACCTGGCGGTCACCTACAAGTTGCTGCGCCGTTACGACGACGCCGCCAGGTTGTACGGCCATTTGCTCGAGATCCGCCGCCGGTTGCTCGGTCCGGAGAACCCTGAGACGTTGACGACCATGCAGAGTCTCGCGACAGTGTATTTGCGGCTGCGGCGTTTTGAAGACTGCGCCAAATTGTACAGCGAACTGCTCGCGGCGCGTCGCCGAACGCTAGGTCGAGAGCATCCCGATACGCTGAAAGTCGCGCTGCTTTTGGCCATCGCCTGTGAGCGACATGGCGACTTTGACCAGGCTGAGGAACTGCTGGACGAAATCGTGGCCATTCGTCAGCGCTTACTCGGCAGCACACATCTTGAAACGTTGGTCAGTCGCAGCCTGCTCGCAGTGATCTACTCAGGCCAGGCACGCTATGAGCAGGCGGAGACCACGTACCGCGAAGTGGTGCAGGCCACGGAAGATGAACAGTTGGTCGGCGCTTACCCTACGGCATTTCGCAACGCCTTGGCCTTGTTGCTCGCTTCGTGCCCCGACGCGCGCGTGCGAAATCCGGCGGAAGCCGCCACGTTGGCTACGCAAGTCGTCAAATCGATGCCCGACAAAGGCTCCTACTGGAAGACGCTCGGCGTGGCTCGCTATTACAACGGGCAATGGGAAACGGCCATCGAAGCGCTCGATAAATCGATCGAGTTGGACGCGGCGGGCAATGCCACCAGTGGATTCATCCTGGCCATGGTCCACTGGCAACTCAAACACCAAGACGTGGCGCGCGATTGGTACGACAAGGCGGTTGTCCGGATGGACGAGAATGATCCCGATGATGCGGACCTCCAACGATTCCGTGCGGAAGCCACAGAGCTACTGGAGATCGAAGCCGCCCTGCCCGACGAGAATGATCCTAGATCGGCGAAGTCCAAGGCGAAGTCCAAGGCGGAGACCTCGACGGACACCGACGATTCCAGCCCAGAACCCGCACCGACAACGTCGCAGACGGACACGGAGGCGATAGGTGATCGTGCGACGGGATTTCGTTTCGTCACGCCAACGGCGTTCCATCCCACAGCCCAGGGTCAGCGAAGCCGCGCAGCGGCGGAGCGCCACCCTGGGTTACCGACCACCCAACACGCAAATACCCCGAAGGGGTTTTACATATGACCTAACACCCAACCACCGACACCTAACAGAAAAGCGGCCGGTGAGGCCCTAGACGACAATCAAGCTCCTCACCGGCCCAACATCCCCCGCGGCGCTCGTTTTGCGCGCGCCTCGGGAAAATGGCTGTTTCAATTATAGCTCATACCACCATCCTGCGAACTCCCCAAGGAGACCAGACCATGTCCCTCGCGTCGCTCCGAAAAGCTATCAGCCGCTCCCGTTCCGCTCGAGCCAGACGAGCCCGTAGGGTATCCCAACGCACGCGGCGGAACCGTCGGCCACTCTGCGAGCCGCTCGAAGATCGGAGGTTGTTGAGTGTCAGTTACGCCGACTTCAGTGACCCAACGGGACTCAACTTCGTTGGTGACGCCGGTATCGTCGACAACGCCCTCCGGCTCACTCCTGCGGAAGCAAGGAATACTGGGGCGACCTGGTACGACACCCCTCAATTCGTATCCGTTGGTTTCGACACGACCTTTGACTTTCAACTGACAAATCCGTTGATTCCTACCGATGGCGGTGGTGACGGGTTTGCATTTGTCATCCAGAACAGCCAACCGGATGCACTCGGGAGTGTCGGAGCAGGGCTGGGATATGGCTTCTTACCCAATACCTTGGCCGTCGAGTTTGATACGGGGCAAAACGGGAACCTTGGCGACCCGAGCGACAGCCATGTTAGTGTCCATCTCAGTGAACCCGACTTCTATGGTGCCGATGAAGCGTACTCCCTGGGAGCATTCAATACTTCGGGATTCAAGCTCGACGACGGTAACGTTCACACCGCCAGGATTCAATATACTCCAGGAACCATGTCCATCTATTTGGACGACCTTGTCACTCCTGCGTTGACGGTGGCGGTTGACTTGGCCAACGAGCTTGAACTGGATGTGGGCCGAGCCTGGGTTGGATTCACAGCGGCGACCTGGGATCCTACTGTCGGCGTCCAAAATCATGACGTGCTCAACTGGCAGTACACTACAACGGCCGATACGACAACGGTGATCGGGATTGACAATGTTGAGCAGATTGAGGGAACTGCGGGGACACCGACACAATATCTCTTCACGATCACGCGGTTGGGGGACACCTCGCAAGACGTGACAGTGGCTTGGAGCACATCGGATGGAACCGCAGAGGCAGGTACAGACTATGGCACTGCAAGCGGACAATTCACCTTCACTGGTGGCTCCACCGAGCAGGTGGTCTCTGTTGGGGTGATCGCCGACAATGTTGAGGAGAGCACCGAAGAATTCTCCGTCGGCATCTCGTTGGTTGGCGGCGTTGCGACCGTTGCCGACGGCCAGGGACGAGGAACGATACTCAACGATGATGCAAAGGTCTCTATTGACGATGTGACAGCCAACGAAGGTGACCACTCCGGTAAGTTCGCCGATGTCTTCATGAGCGGCTGGGACTGGCTGCCAGCCACCGGATCAACATTCGGACCGGACGTCAACGGCGATGCACGCAACGACCTGTTTGTTCTTACGGATTGGGGTAACAGCGTCGTGGCCATTGATGGGATGACGGGAAGCTACATTGACAGCTACATGTCTGATCAGACCGGACTGGCGGGGCCACAGTCTTTGGCCTTTGGTCCCGACGGAAATCTGTACATCAGCAGCCGTTACTCTTACAGTGTCCAGAAATACAATGGTCAGACCGGCGAGTGGATTGGTGAATTCGTGACGTCCGGCAGCGGAGGCCTTCGCGAGCCCTTCGGAATGGCGTTCGGCCCGGACGGTGATCTCTATGTGACCTCTTGGGTAACCGCGACAACAAGCGAGATACTCCGCTTTGATGGTTCTACGGGGGTCCCCGACCCGATGGGCGCTTTCGTCGCGGCGGGGAGTGGCGGCCTGGACGATCCGCGGGGGATTGCCTTTGGGCCAAACGGCGACTTGTACGTTAGCGAACCGAACACTGACAGCATTCTCCGGTTCGACGGCGCCGACGGGACGTCCCTTGGGAACTTCGTAACGCCGGGAAGTGGGGGACTGGCCGATCCCTACGAGTTGGCTTTTGGCCCAGACGGGCATCTATACGTTAGCGAAGTATCCAACGACAGCGTGCTGCGATTCGACGGTGCGACCGGCGCATTCATCGACCAGTTCGCCGCGAGTGGAAGCGGTGGTTTGGACATCCCTCGCGGTCTGGCATTCGATTCCGACGGCAGCTTGTACGTCGCCAGCGGCGCATCGTGGAAAGTACTCCGTTATGCTCCCGAATCGAGCGCCGTGTTCACCGTCAGTTTGACGGCCGCAAGTGCCCTGCCCGTCACGGTTGACTACGCGACTGTCGAGGGGACAGCAGCGGCCGGAAGCGACTACGTTACAAGGAGTGGCATATCAGCTTTTGCACCGGGCGAGACCTCCAAGACGATCGTTGTGCCCACGCTGAACGATCGCGTCCGCGAGGCAGACGAGACGTTCCTGGTCAACCTCTCGAACCCAACCGGTGGTGCAACGATCGGGGACCCACAAGGCCAGGCCACGATCATCGATGTGGAAGCTCCATTGTTCGCCGATAGCTTCGAGAATGGACAATGGAACGGACTCTGGGCCGAAGATAGCCAAAACGATTGGTTCACGTCTACGCAACGAGAAACCGACGGTAATTACTCAGCCGAGGTGGACGGCAGGGCGACCGACGCCACGTTGACCATGGCGCAACCGGTTGACATGACGCCCTACGGCAGCGCGGAGCTCACATTTGACTGGCTGATCGAGAGTGGCTTTGATTCAGGCGAGTATGTGGCGCTGGACTTCTCGCCCGATGGATCCAGCTGGACCGAGATCAAACGGCTCCGCGGCAACGTCGACCAAGAGAACGATTGGGAAAAGGGGACGGGGGTCTTTTGTGGAGTGAGCCGTCCATGTACACTCTTGGATTGAGACGCCAAAACAGTCCTTTCCATTGGATGCGGTGATGCCCAGGCAAAACGTGCTGATGAAGCGGGTTCGACTTACCACGCCCTCAATCGTGGCAATGCACGACAGGCCATCTTCCACAAAGACGAGGACTATCAAGCCTTCCTCCGTGTGCTGGCCGAAGGCTTGGAACGCTATCCCGTGGAGTTGTTCGCGTTTACCTTGATGCCCAATCACTGGCACATGGTTCTCCGGCCTACCGAGGACGGGTTGATGGGGCGGATGCTGCGCTGGGTTACGGCCACGCATACCCAACGTCACCACGCCCACTATCATACCGCCGGCGAAGGTCATTTGTACCGGTCCCGTTTCAAGAGCTTTCCCGTTGCCGATGACGATCACTTTCTGGTCGTTTGCCGTTATGTCGAGCGAAATCCGCTCCGTGCGAATCTGGTCCAGCGTGCGGAAGATTGGCCTTTCGGTTCGTTGTGGCGCTGGTCTCGGCGGCCGGAACCGCTTCCGAAATTGCTCACGGCATGGCCGATTCGGCGCCTGGCCAACTGGATTGCGCGCGTCAACCAACCGCTCAGTCAGAAGGAACTGAGCGCGTTGCGCGGTTGCGTTCAACGCGGCCGCCCTTTTGGCGCGGAGGCATGGGTGAAAGAAGTCGCGCAGCGAACCGGCTTGGGTTATACACTTTGCCCGCGTGGTCGCCCAAAAAACACTGCGGGCATGACATAAAAGACCCCCGTCCCCTTGTCCACGCAAGTAGGCACTTGCTGAGTTCGAGTCCCTTTCGGTCGGGTCGAAACCGAAAGGAGCCCTCTACGGAAAGCGGACAAGTGGGTTAACAGCGAAGTTGCCAAAGCTGTCAACCAGAGTGTTCGATTTCGGGGTGCATCGGACTCTTGACACCGCAGTTAACGGAAAAGAGAATTCAGACAGCCCTTCACCGAGACGCGAGGTGGCCAAAGGCAGCGAGGGGACGGTGGCGACAACTCGCGCAGAAAAGTGCAGAATGTCGTGACAGAAAGCCCTGCTGTCGATAACGAAAAGATAACCAACCGAAGCAACACCCATTTCTTTAGCCGTTCAGAAAACGCGTGTCCCGTGTCACCAATCATTGCCATCCCTAAACTCTCAACAGGAGTACCGATCATGTCAAATTCCACGTCACGACGTTCGTTCTTTCAAACCGTGGGCCTTGGAGTCGCCGCCCTTGGGGTGAGCGGATCGACCTTGGCCGGGCAGAAAAAAATGTGATCCAGGGTTTCGAGGAAGCGCCGACCGACCCGGAGGCCTCGAAAGGCTGGAGTCCCGTTTCCGACCGCAAGGTTCGCGTGGGCATTGTCGGCTACGGCGCTTGCGGCTTCGGTGCGGCGTTCGGTTTCCAGGACCATCCGAATGTTGAAGTGGTGGCGGTGAGCGATCTGTTTCCCGATCGGTGTGCCGGCCTGGCCAAGGCGTGCCGTTGCGAGAAGACCTACCCCTCCCTCGAGGAGCTCGTGAAAGACGACAAGATTGAAGCGGTGTTCGTGGCCACCGACGCGCCAAGCCATGCCCGGCACTGCGCGCTAGTGCTTAAACATGGCAAGCATGTTGCCAGCGCCGTGCCGGCCGCCTGGGGTTCGCTTGCGGACGCAGACATGCTCTTCGAAGCCGTAAAGACCAGCGGTCGGAAGTACATGATGTTCGAAACGTCTTACTTCCACCAAGACCTCTACGCAATGCGACAGATCTACAACGCCGGTGGGTTCGGCAAGTTGATCTACTCCGAAGGGGAGTATTTTCACTACAGCCCGACACTCGTTCCTTCCTACAAGGGCTGGCGCATCGGCGCGCCGCCACAATGGTATCCCACGCACTCGAACGCATACTACGTGGGCGTGACCGCCGGCAGTTTCACGGAGGTTTGCGCCATGGCAATGCCCAGTCTGATCGAGCTGTTTCAGCCGGAGAACAACCGCTACAAGAACCCGTTCGC
>JAJSAJ010000345.1 GCA_024274855.1 Planctomycetota bacterium
CCCATACGCGCACTTTCCAGTGGCACTTGTCGTGCGACGTCAACGTCGTTCCCGCATACGGAATCTGAATCGACTGACTCGACGAGACTTTGCCACTGTCCCAAAGATCGCCTCGGTCTTGGGCGAGTAACTCGTGTTGGCTGGCGACGATGACCTGGAACGCCGATTGCGAGACATTGCGGGCCCGTGATCGCAGTTGCCAACTCAAACGAGGGTTCGTCGCATCGATACCTAACGGGGCAATCATGTCCTCACAACGCAGATGCGTGACAACTGCAAGCTTGTGCCGCGGCATGGACGTTGGCGATTCCGTTGATACGGCTTGGTTGCCGTCGCTCGCAATAGCTCGCGGTACACCCAGTGCCAGAACCACCAGACAGCAAAGGCCGCTAATCCAAGTGTTCCGTGACATCTGTTCTCGCCTCCATGGCACGTGAGATCGATTTAGCTGGAACGAGTCGCTGGCAACACGCATCTTGAGCAACCTCCAAACTGATGATTCCATAGCCAAAGTGATCGAGTTGTCACCCGCAAGCAATGCCGACGAGGGCTCCAATGCTCCACCGAAATCCACTATACCTCAGCGTTGCAGAAAATGTCATGTACGATCGGCTTGCAGTCCGTCGCGAACAGGGATTTTCCATCCAATGCGATCCTATTCCAAACGTAACGCAAAGTGACTTCTGGAAACATCGCGTTCGATTCGATTGAAGCTTTCGATCGACGGCCTGAAAGGCCACCGTACGGTCATTTGTTTGCAATCAGAGAGAGTATACTATCACATTGAAGGTACCAGTTCTTTACACGTAACTGAATCAGATGCAAAAAAACCGAGTTTGTCCTCCGCTGGGTGTACGCTTGCTCTCGGCAACGATGTCAGCCTGTTTGGCATGGGACCCGAAAATGCCTATGATAGACTGTGTTTGGCGGCGTTTGGTGGCGCAGGACATCGGTCGGGCACGATGCCCCCGTTGTGGTTTTCAGTAGCGGTCCCGCCGCCCGTGGACATTACTCAGGCCGGGCAGGTGCCCGCTCGGCCCGACGCTGACATACAACCCACGAGAGTTTTGATATGGCATTTGCCTGCCGCATTTATGTACTTGCGATCGTCACCCCGGTGCTGATTGGTTTGACAAGAGCTGGAGCGTCCAGTCCACGATCGGCTGGACCGTATCTGGTTGGAGTGAAAACCATGGTGCTGGTCGATACGGACAGAACTTGTCCGATAACAGGTCAAAAGCGAACCCTGGTCACTGAATTCTGGTACCCCGCGGCCGAATCGGCAAAGGCTTTACCGATCAATAAATTCGCGCAGTTTTGGCCCGGCCTGCTAGGCACCATGTCGGGACGGGTGGCCATCCGAGCATTTGGCGGTAACTGTGCCGAACTGAACCGGCGGTTCAAGAATCGAGCGAGACGCGATGCGAAATTGGCCGATGGGACTTTTCCACTACTGGTGTTTTCGCATGGCAATGGGGGCTTTCGGTTCCAGAACACGTTTCAAATGGAGTACTTGGCGTCGCATGGGTATATCGTGGCTGCGTGTGATCACACGGGCAACGCGGCCGTGACGCTGCTGGCTGGATTACCTGTGCTCTACAACAAGCAGTCCATTAAGGACATTCGTCGATGGGATGATCGCGTTAAGGACATTGCGTTCGTGGTCGATCAGATCGACCAATTCAACGAGTAGAAAGGGTCCTGGTTGCAAAACAGGATAAAGCGGGGCGGCTATGGGGCCTTGGGACACTCGTTTGGCGGGTTCACGGTCAGTCGACTATCGGAGACCGATCCCCGTGTCAAAGCCATCCTGCCCATGACGGTGGCCGGAACTTTGTACGACGCAAAGGACCTTGCCGAAAAAAGCACGACGCGACAACAACTGGCGTCCGTCGATATCCCGAACATCCCCTGTCGAATTCCCTTGATGGTGATCCTGGCTGATCATGACCGGACAGTTGGCGATGAAGGGAACCGGCGAAGTCGAGGGTATTTCAGCCGTGCGGTTGGTCCGCGATATCTGCTGCAGTTCAAAGGTGCTGGGCATTTCACATTTACCGACATGTCCCAGATTAATCCCAGTTTTGGTGATGGTGTTGGCGTGGAAAAAGGCAAAAAGGCATTCCGGTTTTCCGATGCCGAGAAGGCTCAACGCATAACCAATCAGTATTCGGTTGCCTTTTTCGATGCGTTTCTCAAACAGGACGTTGCGGCCAAGGCGTTTCTGGACAAGAATCATTTTCCAGATGAACTAATCTACGAGAAGAGAAACGGAAAATGATTTCCCCTCTGCTATTCAACGGTAACACTCTTGGCCAGATTACGGGGCTTGTCAACGTCGCAACCGCGTTGTAGGGCGATGTAGTATGCAAGCAATTGCAGGGGGACGGCCGCCACGATTGGCTGGAGAAACTCGTCGACTTTCGGCACGTAGACAACGTCGTCAGCCAGTTTTGCGACGCGCTGATCCCCTTCAGCGGCGATGGCGATAACTCGGCCGCGACGCGCTTTGATTTCCTCGAGATTCGCCATGACTTTTTCATAGACGAATCCTTGAGGCATGATAAATACGCTCGGAGTTTCGTCGTCGACCAACGCGATCGGTCCATGTTTCATCTCGGCTGCCGGGTAGCCTTCGGCGTGAATGTAGCTGATTTCCTTTAGTTTCAACGCGCCTTCAAGTGCCGTCGGGAAATTGTACTGCCGCCCCAGGTAGAGGAAGTTGTCGAAATGGCTGTATTTTTCGGCGATTGTCCGGGCCTGATCGTTCGTATCAAGTGCCCGTCGAACATCGTCGGGCAGGCGGCGAATGGCCTCGATTATACGTCGTCCGGCTGCGTAGCTCAGATGATGAAGTCGACCGAAATGCAAGGCCAGCAACGCTAGTGCCAGGCACTGAGACGTATAGGCTTTCGTCGATGCGACACCGATCTCCGGGCCGGCATGCAAGTAGATACCGCCGTTGGCTTCCTGTGCGATCGTGCTGCCGACCACGTTGCAGATCGCCAGTGTCGGATGGCCTTTGCGTTTCATTTCTCGCAATGCAGCCAGCGTATCGGCCGTTTCGCCACTTTGCGTAATCGCAAACAGCAGCGTGTCCTGTTCCACCGGTGGGTTTCGGTATCGAAGCTCGCTGGCATATTCCACTTCAACAGGTATGCGCGCGAGTTCTTCAAGCATGTACTCACCGACCAATGCGGCATGCCAACTGGTGCCACAGGCGGTCAGCACGATTCGTTTAACCCGGTGCAATTCTTGAGCGCTCAGATTCAAGCCACCGAACACGGCCGTCGCGTCTTCGTCGCTGAACCGTCCACGCATCACATTCTCTAGTGCTTCCGG
>JAJSAJ010000346.1 GCA_024274855.1 Planctomycetota bacterium
GTCAGTGGCCGGTCTCCGGTGCCACGGAGCCGTTTCTGGTAGACGAAGTAATCGACGGTTTGCCAGAGTGGAACGACAGCAACTTGTTCGTGGACGATGCGGTGCAGTTCGTGCAGGCGGGTTCGCACTTGGCGCCAGTTTTTTGCGGCATCGAGTCGGCGCAGGGCCATGCCGACATATTCGTTATTCACCGCGCCGATCCCATTGGGGGCCAGCAGGCGTCGGGCATCGATCATCGGTTCCCAGAGTGCAATTTGTGCGTAGAGCAGGTCGACGTTCGGGTCCGAGGTGGTTCCACGGGGCAGTTCGCGCGCTTCGCACGGAATACCGATAACCGCCAGGTACTGGGAAATCGCCTGGCAAGCGACTCGAGCAACTTCGTTCGTCGGGTAGCCGAGCACCAGCGGTTTCAATTCGGGTTCATCTTCCCCTCTTTTTTGAGCGATCTCTTTGAGTTCGCGCTTGGCCAGCGTTTTCAGGATCGAGGCGAGTCGTGGATAGTAGGATCTCGGAGCGATCTGCATGTCATAGGCGTATGCGAGCGGATCATTGTCACGCGTGCCGGGCGGAAACGGACCGCTGATGACCTGGCAACCGGGCAGTTTGTTATCGCCGAGTATCTCAGTTTGCAGGATCGTCTGACGATTGATGCCGTAGACCACGGCGCGCCGGAATGTTCGGTTGGCCGTGAATGGATTATTCGGGTTGGGGATCAGGACATGGATGGTCGGCAGTGCATAGGACCCGACGGTCAGCGACCCAACGGTTTTCAATCCAGGCACGTCAGCCGGGAAAAGATAGTCGATGACGTCGATATCGCCACGGCGCAGGGCAGCGATCGCGTCCTGGGATTTTTCGAAAGGTCGTTCGACGATCTCCGACGGAGGCTTGATCTTCGGGAAACGAAACCGCGAGTTCAGAACGAAATGGTTATCGCCATCGTCCGGTTTGCTGGACCGCAAATAGGGGCCGTCGCTCGGCGACGGGCCATTACTTCCGGCGGGTGGTGCAAGACGGATTTGCAGCATTGCTTCGGGCAGCACATGGGGTCGACGCAGATCGATCTGGACGTTGAATACGTCGTCGATATGGGCACGGAGGAACAGTGAGGCCCAGGAGGGATCATAGTCGGGGTTGCTCGGGTCGGCTCGCTCCAGCAGGCGGCGAGCGACGTCGTAGCCGGTGACATGAACGCCTTGCGGGGCGACGTCCGGGTTCAAATTCAGAGTCAAGCTTCGCCGATCATCACTCTGTTCGAACTCGCCCAACGAGCAGAGGTACTGTCCGCCTTCCGGGCCAGCCCCGACAAACTCGAGCAACGTGCGTTGCGTCAGCCAGCCGGTGCGTCGGGCAGCCCAGTCGGTGGTACTGGTCATATCATCGTGGCTTGACGTCTGGCTGACGCCGACGATCACCATCGGATACTTCGCGGAAATCGTCTTGTTCAGCGCCGCTGCACCGGCCAAATCGGGCCAAATCGCATACATGCGGCGTCCGAGCCGTTCGGCATCTCGGAAGTTTCCAGCCGCCAATTGTTGTTCGGCCTGGCCTTTGAAGTCGTTGGCCATCTTGATCAGACGCTGACGCCAGCGGTCGATCGATTCGATGTTCAGGTTCGAATAGTCTTTCTTCATGCGCCGGATGACATCACGCGCTTTTCGAAAGTCGCCGGATTCGACCGATGCGGTAATCAGCTGGTCGGCAACGTTTGCCAACGTTTTGCTGACTTCGGCCTGTTGGAAAGTGCGATCGCGTCGCACCAGTTCTTACAGGATCGACAGTGCATAGGCGAAGTCTCTTTTGGCGACCATTGCTCGCGCGTTGGCCAGCAGGTACTTGAGTAGTGTGCGTCGCAGCCGGATCGACCGCGGTTGCTTCGTCAATAGAAAAGAAAAATAGGGAAACGCTTCGACGTACTTCTTTTGTGCGGTCAGCTTCTCCGCCTCGGCAAAAATCAGATCTTCGTACGTCTTGATGTCGACGATATGTCTCAATTCGACTTCGTACAGATCCTCGGGCTGATCGAGCAGTCGGATTCGCAGGCGGTCGGTTGGCTTGGGGTTAGCCGGGATTTTCTCGATCGGCAGAACGTCGATTTTGGCATTATCGTTTTCTTTATCGAGCGTGATGCGGTCGAACGGAGCGCGTTCCAGGAGAGGGAGCGGTTTTTTTTCTTTTTTCGCCTTGGCGGTATCCTTTGTCGCCGGTTGTTTGCTGTTCGGTTTGGTTTTCGGTTGTTGTTGGGCGCCGGCCGGGCCGGGCAGTGCCAAAGCGATCCAGACGCATAGAGCCGGCGCGACGGCGGCCAAGAACGCGGTGGCGGGCGCGCGATCGCCGGTTATTCGCATTGTTTTGTCCAAGAAATGCCTACTCATCAAAACCGACCTTACGGGGTTGGATTGGCCACGACAAACAGAGTCCCACCGATTCCGGCAACGACGAATCGCTTACCGTAAACACTCGGCCCCGACGTCAACGGCTGGCCCACATCGACCGAAGCGAGCGTTTTTCCCGAGTTTGCATCGATTCGATCCAAGGTGCCTTCGGAAAATGCGATGATCAATTGGGCGCCATCGGCCAGTGGCGAACCTGCCGGGACGCCGTGTTTCAGTTGCATCAGCCAGCGTTGTTTGCGAGTGCGGTCGACGCACAGAAGTTCGCTTTCGGTGGCGATCAGGACCAGATCACCGACGGAAACCGGTCCCCAAAGCGCGCGTCCTTTCAGCGGCCAGCGTTTGTCTGCTTCGAGGCTCGGCAGTTTGTGGGCCTGCAGGGCGTCTCCTTTGTCGGACCGAGTGGCCGCGAAGAGGGTATCGGCGACGCTTGCCAACGGAC
>JAJSAJ010000347.1 GCA_024274855.1 Planctomycetota bacterium
GGTTGAGACACCCGTTGCTGTATCGGTCCATTATGAAGAAGGCATAACGGTAACGTTGTCAAGAATTGAAGCGGGAGAGGGACCTTGATCGTAAGCTGGTCCAGCAGCAGGCAAACAGGTCCCCGTCTGCAGTTCCAGACATCTTGCCGCATCTTGGATTATCCCAAGTCCCGCTCGGCAAGCGGGACCTACCCGGACCATCTTGTGATCAAGGCCCGGGAGAGGTGTCTTGATTGGGCATGCTGGCCAGACACGTTTTCCATTGGCCGCGTGCCACTGAAGGCAAGTCGTGTTATGCTGCAGGCTGGTCTTGTGACCCCATTCCGTCGTTTTGGTCTGCCCAGGCGACGATCCTGCTCGACGCGACGTTCGTCGAGCACCACGGTCTGAACATTCGAAGCAAGAAACGTTGCACGACACCTATTTGACTCTTGAGGAAATGAAGAATGAAAACAACCAGATCACTTTGCGCGCTACTGGTCGCTTTGCTGCTTGCCGCCAGTCCGCACCAAGCCGCCGCGCAATTGCCCACGACAAAGGCGGCCAGCACAAAGGCACCCGCGCAGAAAGCCGCCAAGAAGCAGCTTGTCAAGAAACAGCGTATCAAGAAGCAAGCGGACAAAGACAAAGCAGTTCGCAATGCGAAGAAGAAAGCAGCAGCGGCCAAGAAAGCCGAGCAAAGGAAAACAGCACTCCAAGCGATCATGGCCAGTTTGAATGTGGGGCCGGGCGCGACGATCGCCGACATTGGCGCGGGCAAGGGACGCGATACCTGGGTATTTGCCGACATCGTCGGAAAGTTGGGAACGGTCTATTCCGAAGAGATTATGGAGAACAACGTCAAGGCTACCGAAAGTGAAGCCAAGCGGCGCGGCCTAACGCAGGTCCACACGGTCCTGGGACTTGCCGACACGCCGAACTTGCCTCACGACACAATCGATGTGGCCTATATGCACTACGTGTACCATCACTTCACTCAGCCGCGACCGATGCTGCGTGAACTCTGGAAAGCACTGAAACCAGGCGGGTACCTGGTTATCGTCGATCGGCACCGGGGAACATTGCAAGATTGGGTGCCACGAGAAAAGCGCGGTACGAAACACTTCTGGCTGGCCGAAACGACCGTTGTACGCGAAGCGCGTGAGGAAGGCTTTTCGTTTGTTCGCTGTGCTGAAGACTGCTGGCCCACAAAGGATCAATTCGTCCTCGTGTTCCAGCGACCCACACAGCCAGCCACTGCCTGCGGTGATCCGGATCCTTTCCTGCCATTGGATGTCGACCGGACAGGCCGCTTCTTGGATGACAACCAGCTTTCCTGGAAACACCCGCTGTTTATCGCGCTCGGCGAAGGTCGAAAACTGATCGAACCGATCATGAAACATGTGTCGGGCAGCGCCGCGGAGGTCATTCTGGAAGAATGGGCCACGCAGAAAAACGAACGGCCGGCACTACCCGCCGGAATCTCGATGCCGTCGACGCTGACCGAGAAAGGTGATCCACACCTGAAGGGCCAACCATTTGATATCGTTTTCTTCCTGGACAGCTACCATTTGCTGTTTCACCAGAAGCAACTCTTGGCCAAGATCCGCGAACATCTCACACCGGACGGTCAAGTCGTCATACTCGACCGCAATGCTGACAAGCCGCTATCACGACGGCTGGCAAGTCACTGCAGAAAAATCCCCGAAGAGATGGTGATCAAGGAAATGGAAGCGTCGGGGTTCACGTTGGTCGATCAGTTGTCGCCACCGGCCAAGGACCGCTTTGCCCTGATTTTCGAGAAGAGCCCTTAGTGCTTCGTCGGCCGCTCGACTTGGGGCTCGCGTGGCTCGGGCTTCCGGCCCCAGTCTGTGCAGCAAGACGGTCCAACCAGAATTTGGGAACCCGAATTACCAGATTTGACAAGAGCTCCGTCTTTGGTCATTGTCCGATGTTCGAGTTGGGTGGCTTTGAATCTCAAATCTGAAACGCAACTTTGCGAGCGAAGCAGTCGCGATGAACGAAATCCTCGACTCGGGTGACCACTCTCTGTACGACGTACCGACGCACGCTCCGGGGCCCGACGGCAGACTCCCCTTGACCGCCGAAATACTCCGGACCCGGCCGAGCGGCGATACATTCGGCATGACCCAGGACGCGGGAATGGGGTGGTCGCCGGCTGCGCTATCGGGTCGCCAGTTCGTGATCCTAAGTACGTTGGGTGGAATGCGAGCCGACGACGGCACGACCGTTGCTTTGGGCTATCACACGGGCCATTTCGAACTGGGCCTGGCCATCCGTGCCGCCGCCGAGCAATTCAAACAAGCTGGGTGCGTTCCTTACGCCGCCTATTGCTCGGATCCGTGTGATGGTCGAACTCAGGGAACGACCGGTATGTTCGACAGCTTGGCCTACCGAAATGACGCCGCGTCGATCTTTCGCCGGTTAGTACGGTCGATCCCGACAGTCAAGGGCGTGCTGGGAGTAGCGACCTGCGACAAGGGTTTGCCGGCAATGATGATGGCTTTGGCCAGTTTCGGGCAGATGCCATGCGTCCTGATCCCAGGCGGCGTAACACTGGCCCCAAGCCGTGGCGAAGAGACGGCCAAAGTGCAGTCGATCGGTGCCCGTTTCGCGCGGGGCGAATTGTCGTTGGACGAGGCTTCTGCGTCGGGCTGCCGCGCGTGTGCCTCGGCGGGAGGTGGATGCCAGTTTCTGGGCACCGCCGCCACCAGCCAAGTGGTCGGCGAAGCACTTGGTCTGTCCCTGCCACACTCGGCCCTGGCCCCTTCGGGGCAACCGATCTGGCTCGACATGGCCCAACGAAGCGCCAAAGCCTTGATGGCCATGCAAGCCCGCGGAGCGAACACGGCCGATGTTGTGACGGATGGGGCGCTGAAAAACGCCATGGCTGTTTTCGCCGCGTTCGGCGGTTCAACCAACTTGATTCTGCACCTGCCCGCGATCGCGTTCGCCGCAGGCCTCAACCGCCCGACGATTGACGACTGGACAGACATAAACCGACGTGTGCCCCGGCTGGTCGACGTTCTGCCGAACGGCCCGGTCAACCACCCAACCGTTTGCGTCTATCTGGCCGGCGGCGTCCCGGAAGTCATGCTGCGTCTGCGCGACATGGACCTTCTGGATCTGGATGCAATGACCACCAGCGGCGAGAGCCTTGGCAGGGTGCTGCAATGGTGGGAAAGCTCGCCAAGACGTCACGCACTGCGTAAACTTCTGCGCCAACGTAACGGCATCGACCCCGATGCGGTCATCCTTACCCCGGAACAAGCACAGGGCCAGGGAATTACCAGTACTGTCTGCTTCCCTCGGGGAAACCTCGCACCCGAAGGGTCGGTGATCAAGAGCACGGCCATTGATGCCCGCGTGCTCGATGGCGACGGCGTATATCGCAAAACGGGTCCGGCTCGCGTCTTTGTCCGTGAACGCGACGCGGTCGCCGCGGTCAAGTGCCAGACCGACCGCCCCATCCAGGCCGGTGACGTGCTGGTGCTGATGGGACGCGGCCCGCTCGGCTCGGGCATGGAAGAAATCTACCAGATCACGTCGGCTCTGAAATATCTATCCTGGGGGCACGAAGTGGCGGTCGTGACCGACGCACGATTCTCAGGGGTCAGCACCGGTGCCTGCATCGGTCTGGTCGCGCCCGAGGCATTGGCCGGCGGTCCTTTGGGCAAGGTCCGAGACGGCGACTTCATCCAGATCATCGTCGACCGCAATCGTTTGGAAGGGTCAGTCAATCTGGTCGGTGACGCCGAGCAGCATCGACTTTCGCCAGAGCAAGGAGCCCAGCTGCTTGACCGCCGCACCCCACACCCCGACCTCTCTCCCGACCCGGATCTCCCGCCCGAGACCCGACTCTGGGCCGCTCTGCAACAAGCCAGTGGTGGAACCTGGGCGGGATGCGTATTTGACGTTGCCCGAATCGAAGCCCTATTGGCCGCCAGCCACACGTCCCCCGGAAGCCGCACCGGACCACGTCCCGGAAGCCGCCTGCTTTAGCCCGGATTATTCACAAGCGTTTCCAGTATCCGTGTAACTATGGAAGCTGTAATGGCTTACGCGCCTAGTACCCAAAACACGGCGCACTGGGGCGGTGAAATGTTCGCACCCTGGGTGGGAAGCGGATGTGAGGTGCCGAATAGGGAATGCGGAATGCGGAAGTCAAGATGAACCGTCGCGGGTGTGTTTAGGGAGTGCGTCGCCCGTCGAGATTACGTCGGACATCGATATCTTCGTTGGTCCCACTCACGGACAACAACAATTGACGTTCTTCCATGGTTACTACAGGCAAACCCAATACTTGGTGCGCGCGATCGCCTGTGCCGAGAACGACCTAGTCGTGCTGCCAGTGTTGTCGAACGGACGCCCACGTCCGTTCATTCGACGGACCTGGAGGTCCGTCGGACAAAATGCGCGCACCGTGCGCGCATGTCACAACCCAACCCGGACGAGCCGGGACCATAAAGGTCGTTGGCAATGGTTTTTCCACGGCACAATTAGCAAGTGATGCGGCGAAGGAAGAATTGAAAAAGTTAAAATGAGAAATGCAAAATGCAAAATGTCCGGAGCGCCAGGTAGGTCTTACGGCACATCCTTCTGTAGGTTGCCTTTTGCCGTGACAACCGATTTGCCCACGTACAAGTACTACTTAACGACAATGGGACGTCAGGTCGTAACAACTTCACTTTTGCTCTACAAGCATACTAACGCGTCAGCCACTCCAACGAGAACCGCGCGAACGTAATGCGTCGATACCCGTCCTTCTCGTAGAGACAGCCCACTTCTCGCGTCCCTAACTGGACTAGATCGCTGTAGGCACTTCCACCCGCATGGATCAGCTTCGATACGGGCCAGGTCTGCCCGTCGTCATGGCTCACGCGTACAGTCATATGCGTTCGGCTGTTTGTCGATGCGGGATTTGAAAACAACAACCACGGTTTGGCATCTGCCCTCGGCCGGACGATTCGCAGAATACTCGCCTGACAAATCGGTTCGATCAAGACTGGATCGAACCGCTGATTGCTCCAGGTCCTTCCCGCGTCGTCGCTTACAGCCACTTGGCGTGCCTTCTTCTCGCGGTCATAGTTTCGCATATTCAGCATCAGCCGGCCGTCGCTCAGTTGCACGACACAGCATTCATTAACCTGATGTTGTCGCGTCGAGCCACCGAGTTGCCACGTTTTGCCATGATCATCGGAGTAAACAACGTGCGAGTCGTAGTATTTTGTCTTCGCCTCGATATGATCGCAAGGAACAACCAAACGGCCTTTGTGTCGACCGCGCGTCAGCTGGATTCCGTGGCCGGGGCCGGTGGCATACCAGGTCCAATTCGGCAGCTTCGTTGTCTCAGTAATCTCCTCGGGTTCTGACCATGTCACACCATCGTCCAGACTATGGGTCACAAAGACACGTCGCGTATCCTTGCTCTTGAGGGCAATGATATCGGCTTCCCGGTCATCGCCTCGGTTCCAGGTCATCAGCAGCCAAACGGTTCCGGTTTCGGCATCGACCACGGGCGAGGGATTGCCGCAGCAGTTCGCCGCATCATCCCACACAACTTGCTTCGCGGTCCACGTCTTTCCGCCATCGGTGGAACGTCGCAGGAGCATATCAATATCTCCACTATCACCACGACCTCCTTTGCGCCCTTCGCACAACGCCAGCAGTGTTCCTTGGGTTGTACGACAAACGGCTGGGATCCGATAGCTGTGATAACCACCCTGGCCGGAGACGAACAACTCCTGCTCGGTCGGCAGCAGTGCCGCCTTGGCGTCGATTTCCTCGAGTTTGAAACGTGTGCTGACGACCGAATGTTTCTTCTTGCCGGGCCGGTATTTGATGTAGGTTGTCGCGACAATCGTGCCATCGGGAAGAAGTTCCATGCCGGGATACCCGCAGTCGCCGCCCGCATAGCTGTGCAGAAGCTTGACACGGTACTCTACTTCGCGACCGTTCCGAATATCGTCATACGTTCCGACCCAGGCGACAAAATGTCCGGCAGTCGGACTCGTCGGTGCTTTGTCTCGGAACGCGATGACCCATCGTCCGTCCTCCGTGCAGACCCCCATATGACGATCACCGGTCAATCCCCAGGCGGTATCGACAGGCGTGCTCCAGGTCATTGCCTCGTCACGGCTAAACATTATCAGGCTGCGGCCCGTATGCGTATTCTCACGCATCAGACAGCAAAGCTCGTCACCATCGGGGGACCGCAACACGAACGGTTCACAAGGCATCTTGCCTTGGACCGCCGCCACGACGCGCGGCTTGGACCAGGTCACTCCGCCGTCGGCGCTGATTGTCTGCAGCACATTCAATGAACTCCGACTCTTGCCTTCGGCTCTCTCGTGATAGAGCCCCAAATAGCGGCCAGCTTTCAACCGTATCATACTGCTGAATGTCATCACACACGGAAATCCGAGCGGTTTCATTTCACGCCATGTTTTACCGTCATCTTCGCTCATGATGCTCGGCATCTTCGGCGCAGCCGAGAATACCCAAAGCCTCTGTCGGCCTTGCGGGTCGACCATCCGGTAAATACTCGGACAGTTCTTGTGCTTGCGAAACCCAGGCGGCAGTTGGTCATCCAATCTTATCCACGTCAGTCCTCCGTCGTCGCTGCGCGCCATCGGCCCGGCGTATCCGCCATGATTGATGCACCAGACCGCAAAGATTGTCTTGCCGTCCGGCATCAGCAGGGTGGTGGGATGTCCCTGGTAGAGTGTTTCCGTGCCGGCCGCGATGACAACCTGGCGGCCGGTCTCACCCGAGATGTCAATCATGGGAACAGCGTACCCAGGTGGCGGCAAAGGCGAAGGAGGTGGCTCGACCAGGTCACCTTCGGCCACGAAACGTTCCACGCGCATGGTCGAGCGCCACGGCCGCAGGCCAAACCGGCCCAACGGTCGCCCGGCAAGACCAGTCACGGTACGCACGACACGACCGTTGATCGAGAATACTACTGAATCATCGGTCCGTTGAACCTGGAAGTCGACCATCTGATCATCCCGCAAGAACTGCTCCATCTTGCCGAGAAAGAGCGTCCGGTTCCCGAACAAAGGCCCTTGGACAAAGAGATCCCCGGTTGCACCGCTGAAACCAAAGTGGCTCCCGGAGATTTCGAACGAAGCTGCGGAGCCCCGCAGGTTGTGCATTGCCAGGCGGATCCGGATATGCACATCTCCTGTCCCAACTGTCTTGCGCGCATACAGAAAATTCCCCACGCCCTGACAGGTCAGCGTTCCATCCCGCGTTATCCAGCCGGCGCCGCGCACGTCCCCATCTACCAGGCGACCGTCGCGTACGACCGTCAGCTCCGCGGCATTCACCAAGCCGGTCGCCACCACCACACTGCCGATCAGACTGACCCAACATCGAATCATTTGATTTCCCTTCAAGCTGGACAATGGCGCCGAAATGCAGTTCGTTCCCATGAAGGTAGCCGTTCACGCCGCTGGGGTCTGACGCAATTTTCGGCGGAGAAAGCGTTTCTTTACACGAACACATTTTGTCGCCGAAAATGGGTCTGACCCCTTGGAAGCGAGCCGGCGGCCTACATTCCGTGAACGGTTACCCGTGAAGTAATCCGGAGACGTAAGGGACGAAAACGACGAAAGAGGAAAGGGACGCACCGATCCATGGGCACTTCGAACGTGGAAACGTGCGCGTTCAGACGTGCGTAATCTCAAAACCGGCCCGTTGTTTACGAGCGAAAAAACCGGCAGCTAGTTCGTCACCCACGATCCGCTCGGCCTTCGGATCCCAACGGACCGGACGGCCAAGCCGCGACGCGATCGCACACAAATGGCAGACGTTCATGGTCTGCACGTGGCTGAAGACATCCGAGACGGGCAGGCCACCTTCGCGGATACAGCGGTAGAAGTTGTTCTTGTGGCCTTCAAACGGCTTCCCTTTGTACAGACGGATACGATCTTCTTCGGTGTATTTACCCTCGTCCCAGTTTTCTTTGACCGGAGTACCAGTAATTTTTCGCCGGTTGACAAATACCCGGCCTTTCGTCCCTTCAAACAAAATCCCATTGTCGCCGCTACTGGTCACGGTCATCTCGATGCCACTGGCAAAGCGGCACCGGACGGCGAAGTCGGTCGCCGTGTTATAACAATCGTCGACCGTTGGATAGCCATCGGAAAAGGGGACCGGCTGATCGGCATCTGTCCCATCAATTTCCACGGGTCCCGTTCCTTGCCGATCCTGGCCGATCGCCCAGAGCGAGATGTCGACGTGGTGCGCCCCCCAGTCGGTGAACTTACCGCCCGAGTATTCGTACCACCAGCGAAACGTGTTGTGGCAACGTTGCTTGATGTACTCAACCTTCGGCGCCTGGCCAAGCCAGAAGTCCCAGTCCAGCTCGGCAGGCGGAGCGGTCTTGGCGAACGGCCCGCCCTTGGGGCCGCCGTTTATTCCGACGGTGATTTTCTTGATGTCGCCCAACAGGCCTTTCTGGACCATGTTCACGGCGCGCACGAACAGTTTTCCACTGCTGCGCTGCTGCGTGCCGACGAAGAACACTTGCTTCGAGTACTTCTTGCACGCGGTACGGATCAGCTGGTTCTCTTCCAAGGTCAGCGTGAGCGGCTTCTGGCAGAAAACGTGCTTGCCCGCCATCAGCGCCTCGATCGCAATCTTGACGTGCCAATGATCAGGTGTGTCGATACCGACCACGTCAATATCTTTCCGATCCAACACTCTTCGGTAGTCCTTGTAGGCATCGGCTTTTCCTTTACCGATATTTGGACGGTTCTTGGCACGTTCCGCGTGTCTGGAATCGACATCACAGACGGCGACAATGTCGCCAAACTGAGCATGTGCCGCCGCATCTCCCGTCCCCATTCCTCCCAGCCCAATACAACCAATCTGCGGCCGATCATTCGCCGACTCGCCGGCCAACACCGCATGCCCACTAAAGCAGTGGGGGATGCTGCCCACCAACGCGGTGGCGGCAGATGTCTTTAGAAAGGTACGGCGTGTGGGAAGGCAGGAACCGTTCATTGCAGATCTCCAACGGCAGGAAAAAATGGTGGGGTGGGTTTCAAACGCCAGGACAACCAGCAGTCTTCTTACCTGCATAGCATACCATTGACGAAATGGCCAATCCACAACCCAATTCAAACTGCGGCTCGCCGCACTTCCGCGTACAGACCCCCATGGGCTCGTCCCATGGGTGAATCAGTCTCGCAGCTAAGGACTGTCGCACACTTGCGCGTACGGACCCCCATGGGCTCGCCCCATGGGTGAATCAGTCTCGCAGCTAAGGAGGCTCGCCGCACGAACGCCTCCCAGTAAACGCGACAACAATTGGTCTGCCGGTCCTCATGCCAAATGACGAATGACGAATTGGGCGCGAGGGAAGTCGGGCAAGCCAACTCGTTGGTGCAGAAAGCGAGGAAAACTCCGTGCCAACTCGCTGGCGGACGAAAACCTCGTGAACGATTGCTATTGCCGATTGCCGATTCTGCCGACAATGGCTAACGTATCAGCTGAGAGGTCACGCATACCGCCCGACAACGTGATTCTGCAAGGTTCGGGAAACAGATTGTCTCGATTCAAGGAGGTCAGAATGGCAGTCAACCAGAAACAGCTTGCCCGCTTGAAGAAAGCCCAAAGACGACGCGAGGCACGGCCGGCAACAACTCATGTCGCGCCCGTGAAACTCAAAGCGAGCCGCGGACTCGAGAGCCGCATGGCACGTGACCATATCGACCTATTACAGAATATCGAATTCGGTCTATCCAATGAATACGCGGATGAAGACGACGTGGATGACTTTGTCGTCTCCAAAGCGTTAAAGGCCGCGATACTCGGCGGCCAGCCCGAGGACTCGCTTGCTCAGCAAGTGCATGCCGTACTGTTGGACATTCGCGAGATGCGTAACGACGCTGATGACGAGACATGGAGCAATGCATTGCGCGTCGTCTACACGTCGGTACGCCGTCACAGCAACTGCCGCCGCGGAAGTATCGACTACCTGACATTCATTTCCAAATATGTCAAGTAGGCACGTCGATCAGGAGGCTCGCCGTGCGGCGTGACGGGCCGTTTCCAAGATGTGCATGTCCGGCGATTGCTCGTCATATTGGATCGATTTTGTGATATCGAGCGTCTCCAACCCAAGCTGCTCGCCAGCCACGACGCGGTGGGACGATTCGATCACGGGCAAAGGCGCTAGCTCGCCACCAGCTGGATTTCCAATCCAACCTTTGCGTCGGAAATAGAACAACATTCCACTCACGGATCCGAGCATCAAGCACCAAACAGCCGGGTACCCCCATCTCATGGCTAATTCGGGCATGTGTTGAAAGTTCATGCCGTAGATCCCTGCAATGAAAGTCAACGGTACAAAGATACTTGATAGGATTGTCAACACCTTCATCACTTCATTGGTGCGTTGCCCTACAGCCGACAAATAGGTATTCAGCAAACCGGTGACCATTTCGCGACACATATCAACGGCATCCGACACTTGAATAGTGTGATCATACGTATCTCGGAGAAATAGGCTGACCTGGTCGCCAATCAGCGGATTGTCGTCATGCATCAATGAACGCACCAGTTCACGCTTGGGCCACACGGCTCGACGCAAGTGCGCCAATTGCGTTCGCAGCGAGTTCAGTTGTCTAAGCATCCTCGGTTCCGGACGCTGAATAATTAGTTCCTCAAGCTGCTCAAGGTGCTCGCCAATTGTTTCAAGCACGGGGTAATAAGCGTCAACAACCGTGTCAAGAACTGCATAGGCCAGATAACCCGAGTCGCTTTGCCGCAAGCGTGTTGTGGCCGACCTGGCGCGTCGCCGAATCGGTTCCAGCAAGTCCGAATAATTCTCTTGGATCGTAAGCACATAGTTCGGGCCAAGAATGATGGAAACCTGCTCATATTCGATTGCGTTCAGCTCGGCCATGCGAACAACCCGACAAATGATCGTCTGTTGCTCTCCGTATATTTCGGTCTTGGGACGTTGTGGAACGTTGACCACGGCCTCCCTGGCCAGCGGGTGCACATCGAACAGGTCCAGAAGCGATTGCAGCACCGATGCATCCCCAAGCCCTTGCACGTCAATCCATGTGACCGCCTGATCGTCCAAGCGGCCGGCAATATCCTCAACGTCCTGAATCTCCTCCTCCCACACATCACCCGCAGAATACTGCAGAAGGTGAATTCTGGTGGGGACCGCGTCCTCGGGTATCAGGAGAGTTCCCGGCCGAGCACCGGCGAACGGATGACGTTTCTTCAACATGGTCGGCTCCGAAAGTGGCAGCAAAGGGGCCTTGATCGCAATCCGGTCCAGCAGCGGGCAAACAGGTTCCGGCTGCAGTTCCAAACCTCTTGTAGTGTCCTGGATTACACCATGTCCCGCTCGGCAAGCGGGACCTACCCGGACCATCTTGTGATCAAGGCCCAGCAAAGGCGATCCAAGACAGCAGACTGCGGGGCTTTACCGCATTTTAAGACTCTGAGACGTTTCGAACCCGAACGGCGGGTCCAAGCAGCCCATATATAGCGGTGGATGAAAAACAAGACAAGAGAAACCGGGGGGTGTACGGTGGCGTGGTCAACCCTGGGCTATGTGAGCTAACACCTTCGGTGTAGAGACCCCAGGTACCGGATCTTCCGGTTGGCGCCGTCTTTGGGAAACCAATGATCGTGATCCGGCATGCGGCCGACCGACGCCGACCAACGGGTTCGATGTGCATGCGCAATGATGCCCGTACCGTCGGCCAATCCGTTTGCCAGGTCCCTACGCCAACGGCGGCGAGTCCACATAGCCCGGGGTTGGATGCCGGAGGGCTTCCGGAGGCATCCTACCCTGGGTTGCGGTGCCAAAAAACACGCGGTACGGCGTCCCGTTTCCGTTCATTGCAACTGGGCACAGCGGACGGAGAAGCAGTCGTCACCTGAAAAGACCAGATGGACGGTCTTCCCGTCGTCATCCATCCACTTTGTAGGAAAGCGGCTTGCTTCCCCCGGACCGACGTCCCACCGTTGGGTAAAGAAAACGGTCGTCCAAGGCCCCCACGGTTCGGGCGCATCATAGACCCCGAACCCGCCTTGAAAGCGAGGCCCGGGCGCGGCCGGGCCGGCGGGAAGAATCTGGCACCACAAATAACGCTTCAGGCCTTTGTTATACGTGATGCCACCTCGGTAGCAGTACCCCGGATTATCGAATACGGCTGACCGATCAGCAATGTCGCTGGTCCAACGTGGCCGTCCACCGGCATCCCATCCGTGAAAGAACGCGTACGCGGCCCGGTCACGAATTCGAGCCTTGTTGACACGCGCCAGCACCATGCGATCGGCCGCCTCGTAAGCTGTCTCCGAGTCGGGAGAGTAGATGTAGACGAACTGGTCGCGCGCGTCGGCGTAATCACGGCCGAAGTTCAGAAACGTGGGACAGCCAAAGCTGACAGTAAATCGCCAGTCCGCCCATGTCCACGTACGGCCATGATCGGCGGACCAAGCCAATTGCGAGTTACCGGCATTGCGAGCCAAGAGATAGAGCACGCCATCGACCATCAATAGCCCGCTCGCTTTTTTCCCGTGGCGTCCGTCGCCCGTTGTTTCGCCGGTGGGGCTTCGGATGTTTGCGCCCTGGAACTGCTCCGCCGGTCCACTCACCGTCGCAAAGCCCATACTCAGCTTTGACGGAACGTGGGGTTCGAAC
>JAJSAJ010000348.1 GCA_024274855.1 Planctomycetota bacterium
GTGGTGCCGCTTCGGCTCGCTTCCACCGTCCACCATCGGGTCTGGGCCTGTCCGAGCCGGCCATCGCATCACTGAAGGCTGCTCGTCTACTGGAAACGGACATCAAAATGTGGGATGTCGAGCCGGCCAATCATCTGCTGGATGACCGAAAAGAAAACGAAGCTTATTTGGCTGCGAAACCCGGTCTGCTCTATGCACTCTACTTCACCAATGGCGGATCGGTTTCGCTCGATCTTTCACGGCATCCACATAAGTACCAATTAAGATGGATCAACATCGACACGGGCCAACGAGCGGGCAAGAGAGCGACCATCGAAGGAGGAAAACGCGTGCAAGTTGATGCGCCAGGCACGGGCAGTTGGATCGCGACCATTAAGCGGTAGCTCGAATTCGGCGGTGGCCATGCCGCTTCGTGGGTAGTTGGACTTAGGACCGGCGGATCAATGGTTGTCGCGTTTATTGGAGGGCGTTCATGCGGCGATCCTCCTTAGCTGCGAGACTGATTCACCCATGGGGCGAGCCCATGGGGGTCTGTACGTGGAAGAATGCGACTGGCGAATCCTTACCCAACAAAGAATAGATACGCGGCCAAGATGGCGACCAGCACGGCAACCGAAGCGGATACATCGATCCAATTCCAACTGCTGCGGGTCGTCGCCTTGTCTTCGTCAGTCAATGTCCCAAATGTCAGGCCCCGAATTTGCTCGATCGGAGGTGGCGCCGAAATGTAACTGACACCAACCATGACCACGACGCAGACCAGGAAGATCAGCAAGCTGTAATACTGGAAATAGATATTATTCACGATCCAAAGGAACGAGCCCGTCGGGTATCCATCTTCGAATCCTGCCAATCCTAGACTGACCGGTGTGTCGACAGCCAATCGGAAAACACCTAAGAAAAAACCAACCAGTAACGCTGCAAGACAACCTTTGGCATTCAATCGTTTGTGGAATACACCGAGAAAGAAAACGACGAAGATGGGTGGTGCCAGATAGCCTTGAACTCCCTGTAGATAATCGTAGAGCCCGCGTGAACCTCGAATCACGGGAATCCACGCAAGGCCGACCAGGACCATCATTACGGTTGCCAGCCGACCGACCCAGACAAGCTGTTGCTGGGATGCCTTCGGGCGAAACTTCTGATAGAGGTCCATGGTGAAGAGCGTTGACGACGCGTTGAATACGCCGGCCAGTGAACTCATCAATGCGGACAGCAAGCCTGCCACGACAATTCCCCGCACGCCGGCCGGCAATACGTGCTTGACCATCAACGGGAAGGCCGCTTGGCAACGGTCGGCAATCACATGCCCGTCGGCGTCAAGCAGAGGTCGCAGCGCAGCGACTTTATCTGTGCTGGCCAACGCAAAGCAGATCATTCCTGGAATGATAAAAATGAAGACCGGCAGCAGCTTGAGCATCGCCGCGAAAATGCTTCCACGGCGTGCTTCCCGTTCATTCGGTGCACCAAGCGCGCGCTGCACGATGTACTGATCCGTGCACCAGTACCACAGACCAATAATCGGAGCACAGAACAGCATGCCAAGCCAAGGGTAGTTCCCGTTGAAATACCAGGCCAGCCGCGTCGGCTCCTTCACGGGAATCCACGTTCCCTGGACTCCCTCCGGCACAAGTGGTTTCCAAAGATTGAACATATCCGATCCGCAAATATTCCGAAGCTCCTGCCAACCACCAAGTTGATTCAGGCCGTAGATGGTTACGAGGACTGAGCCGACAATCAGAATCAGCGTCTGCAGCGCCTCGGTGTAGGCGACGGCACGTAGGCCGCCCAGGACTGTATAGAGTCCCGTGAAGAGAATCACCGCCACGGAGCCAATCCAGAAACTGTCCAGCGTTACCGACCCTATCGTCAACTCCAGTTCGGGAAGCAGCGTCGCGAAAACAACTCCACCGGCAAAAATCCCTACCGCGACCTTGGTCAATACATAGGCAACCAATGAAATGATCGACAGCATCCAACGGGCTGTGGGAGAATAGCGTTTCTCGAGGAACTCGGGCATCGTATAGACAAGAGATCGGGCATAGAACGGCACCATGATCCAGCCCAGAACCAGCAGGCACCATGCATGCAGTTCGTAGTGGGCCATCGCAACACCGTCCGTGCAACCGGAGCCGGCCAACCCGACAAGATGCTCGGAGCCGATATTGGACGCAAAAATTGACGCGCCGACAATCACCCAACCCAAATTGCGACCGGCAAGGAAATAGTCGTCCGTCGTCTGCTTGCTCTGACGTATCACCCACCATGCCAGACCTAACAGAACGCAGAAATAAGCGGCAACGACGATCCAATCCAGAAACTCCATGCCGTCTCCTTCGTTTCAACAGAATCCTCAAATATGTCAACTCGAAGTGATCGCATCTCAGCGCACAAGAATATCCGATTGCCGCGCCCTATGCCATGCCGTAGGCATTTTCCTGTTTTCCTAGTCTTCTTCGCCAGATCCCCAGTCTGAAACCAGACTGAATACAACACTTCGCACCGAACACGTCGGACCAGCAGTAACAAGTTATCAAGCGCCAAACAGACTGGGGTCCACAGCCAATCGAGGAAACTGGTCCGCGCCGTCCGACGAACCGGAAAACACCAATTCCGGGTGCCCGGTTTCATGGTGGTAGCGTTGAGCGATACGAGCAACCACATCAGCCGCATCGACGGTACCGAGCACGGCGACGGTACCGCCGCTTCCACCGCCGGTGATCTTGGCACCAAACAGTCCGTGCTGCTTGCCACACTCACCAACAAGTTCCACAACTCGATCTGTTTCGTTCGAGCCGAGCCCACATGCCGAGTAACTTGCATGGGAGTCGAACATGAGCTGGCCCATTTCCATCAAGCTGGTTTCGCACAACGCCCCAGTCAGCAGCTCGGCGAAACGCCGCACGCGACCAGCCTCGGCAATGGGGTGCCAGGTTGGCTGGTGGACGGCGTAGCTCCTGGCGGGATCAACTCGCGTCACGGAGTCCGTGGTCCCGGCATAGCGTGCCAGAAACTCGGCCCCCTGCATGGTTTCCGGCAAGCGACCGGCATAGCACCGCCGGAACTCGTCCACGGTCAGATTCGCCAAATAACCGTGCCAGCGAGGATCGTGGATATGCACGACGCCGTTCTGGTCCGGCGAACTGACCTTCAAGCCCGCCAGATCGGCGATGATCCGGTACCCCATGAAGGCACCGGTCCGCACGGCTCCGTAATCACTTCCAGAAACCGCATGCCGAATCCCCGAGTCAATTCCCCAGAATCCAATTCCTGGTGGAAGGGAGACGAACTGCTGCACGTCCGCCGGCTGGCAGAGCAGCGCAAGTAGTTTTCGTTTCCGTCCCAAGGAAGCCGTCATCTGATCCATGATGCCACACGGGGCTCCAACGATACCGTTCTCGGCGATTTGGCAAATGCGTGCCAATCGAGCCCCATCAAGTTGTCGTTGTAGCTACTGGCAGGCAGCTTGAAGCACGGCAACCTCCATCGCTGCCGACGAACTGACTCCTTTTCCTTCGGGAACCGCGGAAGCAACCAGTATCCGCATCCCACCTTTCCAACGCCAGCCACACTCCTTGGCCAATGCAAGCAACACACCGATGCCGTAGGCGGCCCACGCATTCCGCGGATCCTGACGGAAAAAGGACCCGGCAACACAAGCATCCTCGGATACCCACTGCCACAATTGCTGAACCGTCGCGCGAAACAATCGAGTGGGCAATCCAGCCTGCTCCGGTAGACTGGCTATCGAAATCAGATTGGAATCGTCTCGCTGGACCGCGGCAAACGTTGCACGGGCCATTGGTAACTGCAGGACAAGCGATCCGCTGTAGTCGGCAATGCCGCCCATGACATCTAGCCGCCCCGGTGCTCGGGCAATGTGGACCGGGCGATTCGGAAGAAAAAAACCGCGACCATTTTCATCTCGAAGTCCTGTGGGCGTGCCCTGGAGCAGGGTATTCAGATCGGGAAAACGGCGAATGGCGAGAGATAGCGGGCTAGTCGGTTCTTGGGAGCTTGAAGAAATCTGGTCCGACATTTCAGACAGAACCCCTCGCGTGTTTGTAATGAGTGGGTTTCTGGACGCGCAATTCCGCGGCCTTTTCCTCGGGAGACGTATCACTCAAGAAATTCCCACCGCCGATCTCCGGGCCCGCCAGATACTTCATTAGATTGGGTTTCCGCAGCGGCGGATGCAATTCGATATGAAAATGAAAGCCATCGTGCGAGTTGCCATCTGTCGGTGCCTGGTGTAATGCCATGACGTATGGGAACGAAGACCGCCAGAGATTGTCGAACCGGACCAGAACTTCATGCAACACGCGCGCCAAGTCGCGAAGCTCGCTTCGCGACAAATCAGCGAGACTGGCGTGTCGCTGCTTCGGAACGACAAATGTCTCATACGCGTAGCGAGCAAAATAGGGGACAAACGCAATCGCAGACCCCTGTTCACAAACGACGCGCCGTCCGTCGGCGCGCTCCGCGGCCACGATATCCTCCATCAACACGCGACGGTGGTCTTGCCAGTACCTGCCACAAGCCGAGACTTCCGTTTCGATCGTCTTGAAGACGAAGTTCGTCGCATAAATCTGGCAGTGCGGATGAGGATTGGATACGCCCACGACGCGACCTTTGTTTTCGAAAACCAGCACATGGGCAATATCGGCTCGTGCACCTAGCTGCCGGTACTCGGCTCGCCAAGCCGCAAAAAGTGAAATGATTCGCGTTGGAGTCAACTCGGCAAGCGTGACGTTGTGCCGCGGACTGTAACAGACAACACGAGACTCGCCCGTCGCGGGGCGGTTTCGATAAACGCTCGGCGGCCGCTCGATATCTGTCGGCGCATTCTGTCCGACACAAGGCATGTCGTTGTCGAAAACAAAAATACCTGTGTACTGGTCGTTCACGATTCCACTTGTTCGCCGATTTCCGGGACATAACGGGCAACGTTTGTCGTAAGGCATTGCAATCGCGCCACGCCGTTGCACGGCCCGCCCGGACCAAGGCCGGTCATTTCGATGAGCGGCCACCATAATCCACTCCTCGCGCAGTGGATGCCAACGCTGCTCCCACGTCATATCCTTATACAACTCCTTTCCGTTCTGTCGGAAATAGACCGTGCCGAAACGCTAGTGTATCATAGACCCAATCATCGGTGGTCCGCTCGCGTTACACGCTCCACGACAAGGTGAATTCATGATCATTTGGCATTACCGTCCGCTCCACGTGCTTTTCCGGGCTATTCTGTTTCTCGTAGCGATCACATTCGACCTGTCGACGGCACAATGCGGCTTGTTGAACGTCCTGTCCTATTCCGTTGCCGCAAAGTATACGAAGCACGAGTATCGAATTCCGATGCGTGATGGAAAGCACTTATTTACCAGCGTCTATGTACCTCGTGACGCCACAACCGGCAAGAAGTATCCGATATTGCTAACGCGCACTTGCTACTCGGTCGCTCCCTACGGCGAATCAGCCTATCACGCCTCGCTCGGCCCAAACCGCCAACTCCAACGTGAGGGATTCATCTTTGTTTATCAGGATGTCCGAGGGGCATTTATGTCCGAAGGGACATTTGTCAACATGAGACCGCATATTGCAACCAAGAGGGGCAATGATCAAATTGACGAGAGTTCCGACACATTCGACACGATTCAATGGCTGTTGCAACACATTACCCACCACAACGGACGAGTCGGAATGTGGGGCATTTCCTATCCAGGTTTCTATGCGGCCACCGGAATGATCGATGCCCACCCTGCGTTGAAAGCCGTCTCTCCGCAGGCCCCCATCGCCGATTGGTGGTGCGACGACTTCCATCATCAAGGGGCGTTCTTTCTTCCACATTCCTTCAACTTTATCGTTAGCTTCGGCCAGCCTCGCAAGAAACTGACAAAGGTCTGGCCACCACGGTTCCAACACGGCACGCGGGATGGGTATCAGTTCTTCATGGATCTTGGTCCACTTAAGAACGCGAACCCCAGGTATCTGCACGACCGAGTCGCCATGTGGAACAATCTTGTCGCACACCCCAACTATGACGAGTTCTGGAAATCACGCAATATCCTGCCGCATCTGAAGCATGTCGCACCGGCCGTGTTGATTGTTGGCGGATGGTTCGACGCGGAGGATCTCTACGGACCTCTGCATATTTACGCCAGTATCGAGGCAGCAAACCCAAGTATCAAGAACATGCTTGTGATGGGACCCTGGTCACATGGCGGTTGGGCTCGTGGACAGGGTGACCATCTCGGCAATATTGATTTCGGCTCCGCAACGTCCCAGTTCTTTCAGACCCACATCGAATCCAAGTTTTTCAACAAGTATCTTAAGGATCGCGGAGAATCGGACCTTCCGGAAGCATTCGTCTTCGAGACCGGCAGAAACCAGTGGCGCCAATTCGATCATTGGCCCCCCCATTCATTGGCCCACCACAAGCTCTATTTGGGCCCGAAGCACACACTCGCACTCGATCACCCTCCCAAAACAGACGGGACCTTCGATCAATTCTCGAGTGACCCCAACAAGCCCGTCCCATTCATCAACGAGATTGCGATCGGGATGACCAAATCGTACATGACAGACGATCAACGATTTGCCGCACGCCACCCAGGAGTTCTCGTCTATCAAACCGATTTACTAGACCACGACCTGACACTCTGCGGTCCCCTGGTTGCCGACCTACATGTCTCCACATCTCAGACCGACGCCGACTGGATTGTCAAACTGATCGATGTCCTGCCACCTGATACGAAAGACAATCGCTTCGTGCGTCCGGGGGAACATCTGGGAGGTTATCAAATGATGGTGCGAAGCGAGGTGATCCGAGGACGTTTTCGCAACGATCCGGCAACGCCCATGCCCATGGCTCCCAACAAAGTCACTCGAATACGACTGCCGTTGCAAGACGTCCTGCACACGTTCAGAAAAGGGCATCGTGTCATGATCCAAATCCAAAGTTCATGGTTTCCTCTAGTCGACCGCAACCCGCAGAAATTCGTCGATAATATATTTCTGGCCGAGCCAACTGATTTTGTCGCCGCCATCCACCGCGTTTATCACTCGTCCCTATACGCGTCCCATCTTGACATCGGTATCCTCCCCCAAACAGCCACCCCATAAGTCGCCACAACGACACGTACTTGACCAAGCCATTTTCGGATTCAACACGTGAATACTTCAAATCCGGTTCGCGCAGCGGACGAGGGCAAAGAATCATCCGAACGCCCCACCAAA
>JAJSAJ010000349.1 GCA_024274855.1 Planctomycetota bacterium
CCCGTGGGTGCCGGACCAAAGGGTGTTTGCCGCGAGTCGGGTTCAGGTGGACATAGCGGCTTACCGACCAGAAATAGCTTTCGTCCTCAACCAATTCGCCTTTGAACCGGCCTTGAAACAAATGCCCCGGACGGCGATGACACCTTGCAAACCCGTTGGCATACGTGGAAAGTAACCGTTGCATGCCGCGGGAAAGATTGGGCCGGACTGTTCTGAAAAACAAGTGGAAATGATTTGGCATGAAGACAAATGAAAAGAGTTGCCAGCCACATCGAACCACGGTATCCTCCAAGCGATCGAGCAGAATCTGTCGATCCACGTCATCTCGGAAGATCGCTTGGCGCGCACTCCCACGCGACATCACGTGATAGATCGCGCCGGCGTATTCGATTCGAAGTGGTCGGGGTGGTCGGGTCATGGCACCTATCCTACTACCCCTCTATGGCAACAAAGAACAAGGTCTGACCCTGTGCTCCGTACACGTGCTCACCATCTGGCTCCTGATTTACCCTATCTTCACTGGTTGTACACGCCGGCGATCAGGCTTCCATCGTTTCGGATACGATATACGTTTGCCGTGTAGGCTTCACCTCGATCGAGTTTTGGGGCAAACCACTCGGCGACTTCCCGTTTGAGATACCCGAGATGATTGCCTCTCCGGTCGAGGACGGCGACCGCATTGGCATCTGCTGGGTTGTTGGGTTCCCGTACCAAGTGCAGTGCGTCCTCTAATGTCAACGCATTAACGAAGCGTTGTCTGCCATCATGATTAGTTCCCACGACACGAAATGTAAATCGAGGTTCAAATCTCTCGTCAGACCAATCTTGTACAACCTCAGCTGCAACTAGTTGCTTAGGAGGGAAGGCGAATTGGGATGCAAAGCTTGTGTTGGGGAATGCCGCTCGTAGCGTTCCCGGTTTCTCCAGACACACTCTACGCAGCAGGAGCACAAGCTTCTGGTTTTCAAGCTGCGATCCTTAAACAAATCTCAGGAAAACACTTCCGCCAGTTGTCCGAACCAATAGGATACCGTCAACGTAACCTTCGATTCTTCCCACGGACGTATGGCGAATGCTCTTTGAGTCGATATTCGTCATAAAAAGCAATCGTTTGCTCGTAACGTATATATCTCCAATGCCAACAGATTTGAGTGGCGATGAACCTGCGCGGCTGGAGGGCGACGCCCGACGCACGCCGTTCCATTCTACACGGTGGGTGGCAAAACAGATTTCCTTTGACTGTAGCCGGAAGGGCACATCGATAGTGGGGAATTCATCAAGCTAACAACTGTCGAAAAGCCAGCACAAACGCGATAGCTCAATAAGATCGAGTGTTAACGCATCGTGCTTCAAGGGAATACCGAGACCGGTTGAGAACGCCTGGATTCTTGCTTCCTCGTCGGGAGTAAGCACGCCGTCGCTTAGGGCCTCTGCAACAATCTCGTCAATCAGTCGTTTTCCCTCGATCGCCAGTATGTGCTGTACGTCATTTCGTGAAAGTCCGGCAGTCTTGGTGAACTGGTCTATCAGTTTTTTTTCGGACTGCGTTATCTGGCCATCCGCGATTGCATCTTGAATGATAACCCTAAGACGTTGAAGATTTTCCTGCTTGATGTTTTCGCGATTAAGCCTATCGATCTCAGCCTGCTTTTCGACCTCGCGTCTGATGCGTTGTGCTGCTTCCAGTTTAAGGATGCTTATGTTGCGGAAATTCTGCCATTGATTACTCGTGAACTCAGGGCTGCGAACGAGCGTCATGTTCTTGATCTGTCTGCGTCTCACGAGGTTCAGAAATGTGTCTTCCGAAACCGGGCCAATTTCCTCGTCTTTGAACCACCCTTCCTTTTTGTAGTACCACATTGACACAGTCGCTACGGGGGGCTTACTCTTTGGGCCAAGCTTAGTTGTGTCTATACGTTGGCTGCACTTGGGGCAACAAAGGATTCGCCCAAGGGCTTCTTTTTTTGCACGCAATCGTGACTTGCATTTCGGGCAAACGATAATCATAGTCTTCTCACTAACGTTGGTTAGGTGAAAAGGACGCTGCCACGAATGTAACTTGCAGCTTTCTCGACATGGGATGTCTCAATCGATTCGCTGCCAGTTAAATCAGCGACGGTCCGTGATACTTTCGCAAGACGGTCCATGGATCGCGTGGACAGTTGCGATTGGTCAATGATGGACTTGTACCTCTCAAAACCGGAATCGGAGAAGGGACAGTACTCCCGCACGTGCCCGCCTGGGATAGCTGCATTACAAGGGATTCCTCTTTCGGCGAAACGCTGGATCTGTTTTTCCCTAGCCTTCTCCACTTTCGCGCGAATCCGATTAGATTCATTCCGTGTGGTCTCAGCGAATCGCTCATTTGTAGACAGAGGCCTTAATGCCACTTGTAGGTCAATTCGATCAAGCAATGGTCCGCTGATCATCTTCTGGTATTTTCGGACTTCGGATTCACTGCATGTGCAGCGATCAGTTCCCGCATATCCGCACGGGCACGGATTCATGGCAGCCACTAAAGAGAAGCGACAAGGAAAGTCCAGTGACGC
>JAJSAJ010000350.1 GCA_024274855.1 Planctomycetota bacterium
GCGCATCGGCCATGGCTGAACCTATCTTTGAATACAGCCCAGGTATGCCTCGCCGTAATATACCCCCACCGAGCACCAAGGAGCCACCCACAACAGGGTGTTCCTTGCCTGTGAATCGGTGGATCGTATACGGGCCCGCGTGCCTCGTGGCCCTGGTTTTCCAGTGGGCGGGTGGCAAATGAACTTCCAGCGGGTCGGCTGGCACCTACAACTTGTGAACCCGCGAGCAGCGGGGTTTAGTACGAAGCGTCCCACGGCGGCCGGGCCGGCAGTCAGCTTCGAGTTACCGCTCGGACCCGGATCGGTCGGTGGTCGAGCGAGCGGTTTGTAACAGTACGGATCAGGTAACGACGAGGAATCTTGCATGTCCAGCCAAGCAGGTGACGGCGGCCGCGTGGAAACGGCAGCCATTCGCAAACTGGAGGAAGCCCGCGAAAAGATCCTGGGCCAGTTGTCTCAGGTGATTGTCGGGCAGGAACAGGTCATCGAAGAGCTTTTGATCTCGCTGTTCAGCCGAGGCCACTGCCTGTTAGAAGGCGTGCCGGGGTTGGCCAAGACATTGATGATCAGCACGCTTTCGCGCACGCTGAACCTATCGTTCAGCCGCATCCAATTCACACCGGACTTGATGCCGGCCGACATCACGGGCACTGAGATCATCGAGGAGAATCGCTCGACGGGTGCTCGCGAGCGGCGATTCATGGAAGGGCCGTTGTTCTCCAACACGATCCTGGCCGACGAGATCAACCGGACCCCGCCCAAAACGCAAGCCGCGTTGCTTGAAGCGATGCAGGAGCGTCAGGTAACGGTAGGCCGAGTGCGGCATCCGTTATCCGATCCATTCTTCGTCCTGGCGACACAGAACCCGATCGAGCAAGAGGGGACGTATCCACTTCCAGAAGCTCAGCAGGATCGGTTCATGTTCAAGGTGTTCGTGGACTACCCGAGTTTTGACGAAGAGTTCGAAATCGCACGACGCACGACCGCCGTTCAAACCGACTCGATCCAACCCGTATTAACGGCCGAGGAGATTCTGAGCCTCCAACGGACGGTTCGCGAAGTCCCGGTGACCGACCATGTCATTCGTTTCGCTTTGTCGCTAGTCCGCCAGACGCGGGTTGGTCGGCCCGGAACGCCCGACTTTGTCCAGGACATGGTCTCCTGGGGTGCGGGTCCCCGAGCGGTCCAGTTCCTGATCATTGGCGGCAAGGCTCGAGCGTTATTGCACGGGCGGGCCCACGTGTCGACCGACGACATCCAGGCCCTGGCCAAACCGGTCCTTCGTCACCGGCTGCTAGTCAACTTTGCGGCCGAAAGCGAAGGGGTTACTCCTGACGAGATCATCCAGCGTTTGGTCGCGATCACGCCGACCAAGGAAGACGAGCTGAGCAGCGATGCCCGATTCAAGAAGATTTTTGCATCCTGAGGCCATCAAGCGCCTTTCGCGACTGGAGCTGCGAGCCAGGCACATCGTCGAGGGTTTTCTGTCGGGTATGCACCGCAGCCCTTACTTTGGCCAGTCGGTCGAGTTCCGGCAGCACCGCGAGTACGCACCGGGCGACGACCTGCGCCACGTCGATTGGAAGGTCTGGGCACGCCAGGATCGACTGTACGTCAAGCAGTTCGAGGAAGATACGAACCTTCGCTGCACGTTGATGGTCGACGTATCAAACAGCATGGCCTACGGCGACGGCCCGCTGAATAAGTACGAATATGCCTGCACCTTGGCCTCCAGCCTGGCCTACCTGGTCCTCAGGCAAAACGACGCGGTCGGCTGCGTTGCCTTCGATGATCATGTCCGAGCTACCGTGCCAACTCGCAGTAAACGAAACCACATCCACTCGATTATCGAATCGCTCGATGCCAATCGACCGGCCGATAAGACGGACATGTACCCGATCTTTCTGAACGTTGCTGAAAATACCGCACGTCGTGGAATGATCGTTTTGGTATCCGACTTGCTGGCCGACCCGGAAGGGACAGTCAAGGGCCTGAAATTGCTTCGCCAACGTGGCCATGATGTCCTGGTGTTCCACGTCATGGACGATGACGAAATCGACTTCCCGTTCTCCGGCCCGACTCGATTCGAAGGTCTGGAATCGGACGAGTTCCTGAACTGTAATCCGCGGTCGCTGCGCGAAGGCTATATCGAAGCACTGCAGACGTTCCTCGATTCCATCCGACGCGATTGCGCTCGGAACACAATCGACTATGCCCTGATTCGCACAAGCGAGCCTTTGGATGCCGCGCTGGCAACATTCATCAGCAGCCGACTGCAGACGTACCGCCGACGTTGACCCAAAGGCCAGAACGAGAGGCCCGAGCGACGAGAGAAAGCACAGTGGAGAAACAAATGGAATCTGGTGTGCCGGCGCTCGCGCCACCGTGGTCACCGA
>JAJSAJ010000351.1 GCA_024274855.1 Planctomycetota bacterium
GGGCTCGTCCCATGGGTGAATCAGTCTCGCAGCTAAGTAGGATCGCCGCACGAACGCCCACCAGCAAACGCGACAGCAATTGATTCGCCGGCCCTTAGTCACCTGCATAAACGCGCATGGGCACACCGAAACTCTTCAGCCGAGCGACGCGATTTGTGGAGACATTCCCAATATCGCCGGTTATCGACCTACGACTTCGAAGGAGACGGATGGGAACTTGCCGACCGGGACGCGTTTCTTGGAGGCAGGTTTGCCATCCTTGGCGGGAACCGATTCCTCGACGAACACATCGAACTTCAAGTTGCCTCGTTTTACGGCATTCGCATCGGCCCCCAGCAGTATGGTAGCCCCTGCCGGCCCACAGACAAAGCGTCGAATGGTGATTCCCGTCGGTGGCTTGCGGAGGACGACTTGAACCGCATCGGGGTCGGAGACGTTGGACAGTGCAAGTTGGTATCGGGCGACCCCACCCGACGGAATTCTGAGCTCAACGCCACTACCTCCCGAGCCGCCGATGCTCCACCGCCTTGCTTTCTCAGAGACGGTGACCAACAAATCCTGTGAGGGGACGAGGTGACGATACAGGAACGCCTGCATCCGATCCTCGGCCGGCACGAACGGTCGGACAACTTCTTGTCCTTTGATCACAGCATGTCCTTCGAACGTCAATGCGAACGATTCTTCCCTGCTCGTATCGGGAACCGCCAACACCAACTCGACCTTTTCCTGATCGGCGGGGATGAGTCCTTCGGACAACAGCTCGAATCCGGGTGGAGGGTTCTTGAGCGTAACGCGGATATCGCCGTCAAAACCATCTTCCCGGAGTGCATACATCGTAATAGGCACGCGGGTGGCGGGACGTGCGTTAATCGTCGCCGGTACAGCGCGCAGCTGAAAGTCCCGTATTCGCGGCGTGACTCGCAAGCGATAGGCATAGGCGACACCACCTTTTTTTTGCGTGTCACCGAGGTGAATAAAGTACGCGCCATCAGCCGGCAACGTGACCAGCAGACGAGAATCCGCGTGGTGCGTTGTCAGCCCCTCACTACGGTCATCCCAGTCGTCATTGTAGGCCAATTGATGGCCATTGGCATCGGTCACGACAAGCACGGAATCGAGTGGTGAGTTCAAATGGCGTGCTTGGACTCGCAACATAACCTTTCCGCCAGCTCGTCCTTCAAACCGAAACACGTCCCAATCACCGGGCTTATCGATACGGCCATTGACAACCAAAGGTGGTTTCAGTTTCTGGGCCGTTTCGACATCATCATTCGGTTCCTGGTCCAGACATTCGGAAAACCGTTCCACAATAAACGGCACTCGATTCGACTCGCAAAACCGATCGCGAACGCTGATGCGGTGCACGCCCAATTGCTCCATCTGTGAATCGAGCGTGAGGGTATCCTTGGGAAGATTCCACCCTTGCAGAACGACCTCGGACGGGTGTCCCTGTTGGCCTCCCAACGGAAAGATACTTGTGATAAACGGGATCTTGCCGATTTTGATTCGATAGACAAAATCCTCGCGACCGCGAAAGATCGAATCCTTGATTTCCAGATCGTAGAAACCGTCCTTGGGAATTCGAAAGAAAAGGACCGGATCGGGGTGAAATTGATAATCGTCGTCGTAGGCGATTTCACGTCCATCGGCATCATAGAGAGCCAGGGTTGCTTGAAACCAGCCTGGGACCGCATCCGCCAGATAGGGAATCAATTCACGAGCACTCGCCGCGATGACCAAGCGGGTGCCTCGTCGCGCCTCGAACCGAAAGCGGTCGACATCGCCGGGCATGATCTGACCGTTGATAATAATCGGCAACGAATCGGCAATCGGCTCTTTTGCTTCCGTATCATTCGGCTCTGTCTCACGATACTCGGGCAACTCGCCGACCTGAATCACAATCGTATTGGATAAGCCCGACGGGGTCAGCAGGCGCAAGTCACGATTACCCAACGGCGCATCTTGATCGATCACAAGTTTGACCAAGACCATCTCTTCAAGCTGGGGGTTCTCCTGTCGCTTTTTGTCTGCGCGTCGCTGTTGGTAAACTTTGATCCTATCGAGGTCCTTTTCACCAAACCCCTGCTCACGAGCAAGCTCCAGAAACTCGGTATAGTCGCCCGTGCGCCGGCGCACGTCGACTTTCTTCCCAGCCTCTTTCATCTTTTCGACGATCTTTTCGACCTTGTCGCGCAACACGATCACTTCGCGTTGGGAAATGATCTTGATATGTTTGATAACCTTGCCACGAACGCCTTTGCCGGAAACGACGACTCGTGACGCATCGTCGAGGTACTGTCCACCGATCGCTATTTCAACGGTCGTACCGACACGGCCACCCGCCGGATAGGCATATCCAATATGGGGATCACGGCCACCTCTGCGCTGAGCGAGTGCGACGTGCGTCGTCGCAAGCAACACGGCCGCCGCAACGAAAATCCGACATGTGACGTGCGTCATGATAATGCTCCACCAAAACCCGAATTGTATCTGTTTGCGCACGGAGTCAGACAGCACCCGGATCATGCAATCCGCAGGGCACACGACCGTGGTATTGCACACAACGATCCGTCGCCCAATGGCCGCTAGACGAGTTCCTTCAGTCGCCCTCCGACGTCAATCCCGTCGTCCTTGGTCGGCAGCAGTGGTACGTCCATACCTTGGGGATGACGAATCGTGCCGTCGGGATCGATACCGAGTAGTTGGTAGACCGTGCCCAGCAGATCCCACGGATAAACCGGACGCTCGGCCACTTCGGTCGCCGTAGCATTGGTCGCCCCAACAACCTCACCTCCCTTGAACCCACCGCCGGCCACGACCGACGAAAAGGCACGTCCGAAGTGACTTCGGCCGCCGTTCCAGGGTGCCTCCCACAGGACTTTCGGTGTTCGGCCGAATTCGCCGCCCCACCAGACGATCGTGCTGTCTAGCATTCCTCGATCTGAAAGATCTTCAATCAAGGTCGCCATTCCTTTGTCCATTTCAGGCAGTTTGCGGCGCATTGCCTGAAAGTGTTTCTTGTGCGTATCCCACCCACCGTAGTTAATCGTGATATAACGAACACCACGTTCCACGAGGCGGCGTGCCACCAGGCACGACTGGCCAAACGTCGTCCGGCCATAGCGATCGCGCAGCTCGTCTTTTTCCTGGGACAGATCAAAAACCTTGCCCGCATCACCCAGGATCAGTTCGTACGCTTGCGCCTCACATTTCTTGAACGCTTCGGCCTGGGGATTCCCTTCCAGGTTATGGGCCAGCGTATTGAGACTGCTGAGCAGGTCGCGCCGATTCTGCTGGCGTTTATCCGAAATCCCCTCGGCGACCACGCCTTCGACGGCAAATCGGGGCCTCCGCGGATCGCCGCCCGTGGCAAAGGGTTTGTAGCGGGATCCCAAAAAACCGGATTCCGAAAACCGTCCCTGCGGCCGTGTCAGTACGATATAGGGTGGCAGCAGCCCCTTATAACCCGCGTCGATCGCTTTCAGTTTAGCGACAACCGCCCCGACACTCGGGTAGACAAGTTTCCCACCAGGCCTATGTCCTGTTTGGACCATATACGACGCCGTTTCATGCCCGTTATTACCGTGCGTCATGCTCCGAATAATCGAGTACTTGTCGGCCTGCTTGGCCATCAAGGGCAGCAACTCACCGATTTCGACACCGGTAACGTTCGTGCCGGTCGTCTTCGTCAGGGGGCCGCAATAATCATTGCCGGCCTTTGGTTTCGGATCGAACGTGTCGTTATGTGGCGGTCCTCCCCACATCCAGATCTGGATCACCGCCTTCGCTTTTGCCGGTGTTGTCGAAGCCACCGCCTCGCGTCCTGGTTGTCCAGCCAACCAAAACCCGGTCGCGGCCCCAAGTCCACTCTGCAGGAGTGACCTTCGCGAAATCGGAATCTCACAGAATTCGCCACGCGCTCCAGTTACCTCGGATTGCTCGTTACGGACTTTCCCGTCGCATTTCTTACTCATGACGATACCTCGCCTTTCAAGCCGTCTTCCGGTTCCTCGTGCTATCGCATCGAACGCTTTCCACTCACCGTGCCCCGGAGCAGAATCAAGAAGAGGAGTGGGGCGAGCTCCAGAGCCGGACTAGCCGTGTCACAAACCAACACCCTACTAACAGACCCTCCACACACTTAATGCCGATACAAAAACTCCACACTATTAAACAAAGCCCATGCTAAATCGATCACCGCCGTGCGACTGTCAACTTCGCTCGACTTCGAATACTTGTTTGCCACCGCCAACTCTTCCTGGGTCGGCATTCGAGAAAGAATCGTCAAATAAAGCCTCGTCACAACTTCGCGCGGATCCCGACTCGCTCGCATCAACTGCTGCATTTTTGGACCGCGTTCAATCTTCTGCCGCAGATGGCTCGAGTTCAAGAAAAAAAGACGCTGTGACCACGAAGGCCGATTATTCCGCTCCATCTGCAAACCCGTGTCCCGCGGAGGCCGCCCGAACAACTCCAAAAAAGGGCTGGTAATACTGCCGTCGGCCAATGCAACGGTCCGTCGATGGGGCGGCACGAACGTGAACGGCTCGGGAATCGCGCTCGAATACTCCTCCGTCGTGCCCGTGATCTGGCAGATTGCATCGACGAGCACCTCGGCGTCGATCTGGCGAGCCCGGTAGAACGCAAAGTACTTCTGGCCCTTTTCAAAATCACCCTTCCAGATCGACGAGAGCTGATACGTTTTCGAGTTGAGTATCCGGCGAAACAACTCCCTCAAGTCATACCGCGACGACATCACTTCTTTTTCCAAGATCGTCATCAACCGCGCACTGGTCGGCGGGTTGTCCGGCCGGATGTCATCCGGTTCGTGGATAACACCGCGTCCCATCAACCAGAACCAGACTCGGTTGGCGATGCTTCGTGTGAACCAGGGATTCTTGGGCGAAATCAACCAATCGGCAAAAACTTCACGGGGATCTTTGTCGGGCGTCAACGCGACCTTCGTGCCGTCCGGAAAAATGGCCGATCGCGGACCATCCTTGTCGATCTCGGCAACCATTTTCTTGAAATCAAAGAAGACAATCTCTTCTTTCCATTCGGCCGTTTTCTTGTACCCAACGTACGCAAAAAACGGTGTCATCCCCTCAAGCCGCTCCTTGGGCCATTTTTCCGCTCGCACTCCCATGAATGTCAATGCGACCGCTCGGGCAATTGCCTCGGGCTTCCGGCCCTGAACCGAGCGGTAAAAATTAACTTGCGGCACGCGAAAGTTGCTGCCACTGTCACACAACAGCTCACGAACAAACGTGTTGTATCGCATGTTGTCCTTGAAACTCGTCCGGACCCAGCGGTGATAGGCTTGGACCGCGTTCGGCCAAAGATTGACCGGGAACTCGGCCTTCACGCGGAGCAGGTCACACCATTTCATCGCCCAATAGATGGCAAACTCGTCCCGCTGAAGCAATTGATCAACCAACTCGCGACGCTTGTGCGGGCTCTGGCTAAGCAAAAACTGTTTCGTTTCTTCAAGCGTCGGCAACGTACCGATCACATCCAGATAAACGCGTCGGAGGAAGACGGAATCGGAACAAACATTCGCCGGTTGAATACCCAGTTGTCGCAGTTTGCTGAAGACCACTCGGTCGATCGCCCCCTGAGGCTTCAAGCTTGCGTCGTTCTCAAAGGGACGATGAATTTCCCGTTTCGCACCATGAACGATCACCGCGGTGCTCAGCACAATCATGAACGCAAAAAAAAGTCTCATCGCCTCACTCTCGTAGAGGTCCAGGATCACTTCGGCCCCGCACGCACCGGCCCATCACCACAGAAACCCGCTGAAAGGCACCCCAAAAAAAGCCGGAGCCGCACGCCAACGCCGCAACGGGATCGCCATTGAGCACGCATCCGCCTCACGCCGACCAAAACCGATAATAAGAACAAGCCGGCCGCAAAACCAAACTCCGGCCGCATCGCAAGGGTAAGCCCACAGCGATCCGGACAGCAGCTTACAGTGACCATCGTTCATCATACCCGAAATCGGCCTGTTGTTGAAAACCGAAAGGCGAAAAAACCGAGCAGTGGCCCCCATTCGTGGTAGGCCATCCAAGAAAGTCCACGGACGACAAAGCCGCCATTTCTCCGCATATGTCGTGAAACGGGCGTTTTTGCGTGATTTGCCTGGTTGAATCGGGCAGGACGCGGTAGACGAGCACGGCCGGCGTACGAAAAAGGGAGGCGGAGACCGGCAACAGCCGGTCCGCCTCCCATCTTGGTTCTTCGCTGAAGTCCATCGCCACCGCGACAGAAAATCGTAACCGTTCACGGAATGTAGGCCGCCGGTTTGCTTCCAAGGGGTCAGACCCATTTTCGGCGACAAAATGTGTTCACATAAAGAAACGCTTTCTACGCCGAAAATTGCGTCAGACCCCAGCGGCGTGAACGGCGACAGAAAATCAATACTCCCGACCCGGAGGAAGGAGGCCGGGCCGTGGGATCGGATAGCGGCCGTCCGAATCGGCGGGCAACGGCGAAGCCGAGTCCATCGTAAACTTGTCAACGCCCGGCGCGTATTCCAGTTCCGAGCCTAGCATGTCCTGCAACTTGATCTCCTCACCCCTGTGGGCAGCTTTTCGACCGAGCGAACTGACCAGGCTGGCCATGACCCCTCGCTCCACCTCGTTATAGGGCTTGTCGTGGCGGATCGCGTCCACCAGATCATTCCACTCGTTGTCGTAGGGATTGTTCTCGCCAGGAGGCGTTTCCGACTGCCAGGTCCTGTTGGCGCGATCCGCCTTGAGTCCCTTGTACGTACTTGAGGGTGGTCCACAGTCGCCCGACTTCGATGCAATGGCCATGCCCTTGGTACCAAGAATATAACTCTTGTAGATATTGGTGCAGCCACCCATGCATCGCCCATCCAAAATCAGCTTGGCACCATCGTCAAACGTGTATTCCACCGAATAGGTGTCGAAGTTCTGATCGACATAGGGTTTCCCCCGAGGACTTGTCTTGTAGTGCCGACCGCCCAGTCCTTGGGCCTTGACGGGCCACGAATTCTTCATCCAGCAACAATGATCGACCACGTGAATGTAGAAATCGTTATAACAGCCCCCACTGGCCCAAATGAAACTGTGGAAACGCCTGATTTGCCAGAGCAATTCACTAGGA
>JAJSAJ010000352.1 GCA_024274855.1 Planctomycetota bacterium
AAGGGCGTCGCCAGCACGCATCGTCTCCTTGTCGCAAGACGGATGCGAACGACTGACCGTCAATGACAAGTTTTTTCGGAATCCGGGCACCGGCCAGATCGACCAGCGTAGGCAGGATGTCGGCAGCATTGATCAGCGCATCGGACTCGCAACCGCTCGGTATCGATTTTGGACAATTGACAATCAACGGCATGTTGATTCCACACTCGGTCAACGAATAGATCCCTTCTCCGGCAATTCTACCGTTGATTCGCCCGCCCAGACTCTCCGGGTATCCCTGATCCGTACCGTTGTCCGTACCATTATCGACCGCAACAAACACCCACGTGTTGTCGCGAATTCCCAGATCATCGAGTGCCCGCATCATCCGGCCGATCAGGAAGTCCGCCTAGTGGACCATGCCAACAAACTTCGTGCGCGCCGATGTGCCTTTGTCGGGAGAGTGTGGCGTCGTTGTGACCGGAATGTGCGTCAGAATGGCCGAATAATATAGAAGGAATGGACCTTCCCGATGACGACTCATGTAGTCGATGGCATAGTCCGTGAAAACATCCGGGCCGAACCGGTCGGGTGCTTCGATTTTCTTGCCGTCTCGAATGATATAGGCATCCCAATACCGCTTTTTATGAGCCGGATGACCGGGCTTTCCTTCCGGCCAAATGCAATACTCCTGAAATCCATGTTTGACAAGCGCGTCGGTCTGAGCCGGATCAAAAAAATCGTTGATCTGCCACTTGCCTGAAATGCAGGTCGAGTATCCCGAATCACGCAACAAGCGAGCAAAGGTCAGCTCTCGATTCCAATCGAGGTAACCTCCTCCGTAAATCGCCGGGTCGTGGTGGGTATGCCATCCTGTACGGAAAGGATACCGTCCGGTCAACAACATCGTCCGCGTCGTGCTGCAAACAGGCGTCACATAGAACGTCCGGAATTTCATGCCCGTATTGGCCAGTTGGTCGATATTCGGTGTAACGTGCTCCTGACTGCCATAGCAGCGAAACCAGTCTTTGCCGACGTTGTCGAGGAGGATAAAGAGTATATTCGGGCGCTTGCTCGATTCGCCTGGAGAAGACGTGGCAGCCTCCGCCTGCAAAGCAACGCACCCCAACAACACCGCCAGCATCATCAATCGAACAGAAAACACACGTCTTCTCCTAACGCAGCCATGGCCACAACCAACACGTTGAACGGACGCCTACGTCCGTTCATCCGACGGACGTAGGCGTCCGTCGGACAACATGCGTGCACCGCGCGCATGCCACAACCCAAAACTCGGTCCGGCTCCTACTCACGGGCCCCCGGCCCACCCTCACGGCTTGACCGGAGAGAAACAGACTATGCTGCCGTCCTCCAACGAAATAACAAGCCGTTGGCGATGGTCGATGGCCATACCACCCTTAACCGGCGTTGCAGGAAGCTGGATCCGCCACAGCACCGTTCCATCCGCAATACTTGTCGCGTACATAAACGCCATATTGGGATCGGGACCCGCGTGACCTCCCGCAACAACAACATCCGGCCCCACGATGAATGAAGTGCACCGAGGCCCTGGTTTGTGTTGCCAAACCGGCTTTCGACTTGGCCGGACATTCGGACGATCGGACAATCGAGCCGCCGGTCGCTTCGGGGTGTCCGTGGCGGTGGATGGAGGACCAAGTAGGGCAAGTTGTGAGAAACGGGCACCATCGTACGAGGCCAGGTATGCCAGCGTTCGTTGTTCCGGTAGTTCGTGTCTCAGGTTCAAGTACTTTCCATATTCGGGATAGTACGCGTAAAAGGCCGTTGCGGCTGTCGAGCGAAGTACGGGCAACGGCTTGTTGAGACACTTGCCCGTCTTCAAATCGTAACGGGCGGTTCGGTAGACGCCCCCGCCCGCTAACTGCAACTCACCGTCTCGAATGAACAACTTGCCCTGGAGACTGATTCCATCATTCACACGCGGTGCGAGTCGCCCCGAACGGTCGTTGCGCCACCGCACTCGACCCGTGGCCACATCGAGTGCAACAACATACGTACCGTCATAATCCGCGATCCCGGCTGCCGCAAACACGACTCCGTCCTGAACGACGACTCCACCAGCCACCGGCCACGTCGAAATCAGTTTTCCATAAACGGGAATCCACCTCGCGCCGGGGGCCACTCGATAGGACCAGAGCAAACGACCGGTTTGGGCTTCCAACGCATAGACTCGGCCATCGGCTGCCCCAAACAACAGCCGCCCATCGGACAACACGGGCGCCCAGTAGATGGGCCCTCCGGCCAGAAACGTCCATAGCAGTTTGCCATCCGCATTCAATGCCCGGACGGCCCCCGAACGGCTTGCACAAAAGACTCGCCCACCGGCAATAATCGGTGCCGTCAGTAGACTCTTGTCGGATGCCTTGAACGACCACTGCTGCTCAAATTCCCTAGGAATTGCCACCGGCGTCGCGAAACTGCCCGCATTGTCCCGGGCATGGCAGGTCCAGTCTTTCGCATCAGCTTCCAACGCTTCAACGGTTGCCGCGTCACCGGTGCCCGGATCAAGCTGCGGGGGTTGGTTCGCCGCGTGTACTAACACCGCTGGTCCCAAACTGATATGCCCATACAGCGACAGTTGGCAGCCACACATCCAAGGCCCCCAGAAAAGTAAACCATCCGATATGATTACACCATCCTGGCAAGGCGGGCGCATGGGCGCAATGTGCTCCGCCCGATTCTCCGCCACGTCGAGCCGAATGGTGCCGCCCGAAGCGCGATAAAAAATGCTGTCGATACTGCCGGTGGCTCGTGTGCAAGCCCGCCGCATCGGCAGGTCCGCAAGGTGCTCGCCATCGTAGGACAATTTTCCGCTCTTCACCTTAGGCGCTCGTCCCCCAGCCCCCTGAGGGCCGGCACAATAGACGCCATCCTCGCGCAGAACAATCTGCAAATTGCCGTTTGGCTTTTGCCACAACAGGCGGCCGTCATCGGCCGATGCGGCAACCAATCGGCGACGCTGCGGCCCGACGAAGAACAAGTACTTGCCGTGGCATTTGATGTACGCCGTGGTCGCATACCCGGTTACATAATGCTGCGCGGCACTGTTGGGTCCAATGGCCTGAAGCAGATCCTCCGATTCGTTCTTCCAACGACGCGATCCATTTTTCGCGTTCAAACAAGCCAAAAAATGATCGGGCACATAAAAATAGATCCGCCCGCCGCCCATGCAGATCCCGCGACTGTCAACATACTGGTACTCGCGATGGCTCCAAACAATCTTCGTGGTCTTCGTGTCAATTGCGACTAAAGTGCGGCCGAATCCAAAATTCGTTTTCGGGTCGCCATAGTCATGCCCTTTCCACATCCCCCAGGGCCAGTGCCCCATCCCTGGAACCGCTGACCGTTTCGTTTCGATGGAAACTTCTTTCGCGCCGACCAATGCGTAAAGCAGACCATCCCGCAGTGCCATCCATTTCCATACCGGGCCATCCGACACATCCGTGGAAATCACGATCTCATCCAGAGTTTCTCCAGAACGAGCGTCAATAATTTTGCACGACTCGTCGTCTGCCAGATAAAGCACGTCCGAACTCGCAACCATCGTGTTGCGGTGAATCATGAACCCCGGATGCAGCGGACGTTTCCAGAGGATCGTCCCGTTGTATGCACTAATGCACATCAGGGTATTCAACACTGAATTCTGATTTGCCTTGTGCGCAATATGCCCAAAGGCCTTGAAGATGCGTCCGTTGGCTGCAACCGTCACCTCCGGCATTGGCGAAAAAAGCGGCTCGGCCAAAAAGTGGGTTCGATACGGCGCACGCGCAACACGATCTGTCGACTGAGGGTTGTTGTCCGGACCATGATACGGATGCGACCAGGAATCGACGCCGTCCGCGTGAGGCTTGGTCACCGCCTGATCGCCAATTAACCCTTGCCAATCGGGCCTCAGAACCCGCAGGATTTCCTTCTGCTAAACGTGTGCGTTCAATTCGGGCGCAACGAGAACGACATCGGCAAGATTCTCCGCCAAGTGAATCGATTTCCAACCACCCTGCTCGACAAACAGGCGGCGACCAAGCAAAGACGACTCGATCGCCAAACGCCGAACCGCTGCGACCGTCTCGCGATCGGGAGACTGGAAATAGAAGAGCCCTTCATTTCCGGCTGTCAAAGCCAGAACCGATTCCGCACTCCCCGTTTCGGGCAATCCCAGGACAACACAGATCCCCTTGGTGAAACCTGCTTGCTCGAGCTGCTGAGCTGCGCGACTCCCGGCAACCGGCGGTGCGGCTGAAACCCATATTCCGTGCTCACAAAACAGGGCGGCAAGTATCGCCAATGCGCTGATCACCCTTCGGTATCTCGGTTGAGGCATCGTTTGGTTCCTGGTGAAGGTGTGGGAGGGAGGAGAGCGTGAACTACGGATGCAAGTTTTGGTCTTGGAGATTACGAGTCGGATCAAATCATAAGAAAATCACTTTGCAAAGGAAATGCACCATCGAGTAGACGATCTTGCCTTTTCACGTCGAACGCTCGAACATAAGGCCCTGTTTCTTGGTTTGGGCCGTAAAGGCATCCGTAATCTTACTAGGCTTTGTCTCAAAACGGGAGGGCGAGGCTCCTGCCGAGCCGCTTTGGCCAACAAAACAAGAGGCTCAGCAGGAGCTTCGCCCTCCCGAAAACACTGCTTCTCCGGGGTTTGAGACAAAGCCTAGTCCAGCAACGGCCACACAATCTCGCCACGCGACTGAGCAGCGGTATTTTCGTAAGCACCGAAAAACTCGGAATTGCAGTCCAGCCAAAGCGTGATCCGGTGAAAATCTTCCGCCGACAAATGGACTCCGTGGTGTCGATTGTCCAGATACTTCAGCAACGGGGCGGCATGCGCGCCGAACCGGCCCGGAATCGTGCGGCTTCCGCCATGAACGCCCTTGTTGATCGAACCATTTCCGACATCGAAGTAGAACCCGTACCTGGCAGCAAGGTGCCGATAAGATCTTGTCCAGCCATGGGCCCCTTCAATAGTACCCGCCAAATCGAGCGCATTCTTCGCCTGATGACACGCCACACAGTTTCGGTCCAGTACTCCCTGGACCAGCCGAACATAATTCATCGGATTCGAACCATCCACGTCTGATTGCAGTGGAGACGGTTCGCGACGGAGTGCCGTTGGGATTCGTGCAAGGCGTTGAGGCCCACGTCGCTTTGGCTCGTGACACCCCTGACACATCATATGCTCGCCAGGATGCACATACGTGCCGCTTCGCATCGATTGAACGGCCATGCCGCGGTCATCCAATGCTTGAAAATAGATCTCCTTGCCCGTTGGAACCTCGAAATAGACGCTCCCATCCTCCTCAACCGGCACCGTACCGAGTACGGCACGTGCGTTGGTCTGATTCGCGACGCCGATGCGAGGAACATTGGGCGGGGCCGTGGTCTTCGGCAAGATTTGAATGACCCGCAGCCGATCAATTCGAGTACCAGACTGCCAACTGAAATCGCTATCGTAGATATTGGCAATTGCAATCGTTGCGGCCAACGGCCGGCCAGAAAGCGTCGCCCGTGCCGCAGCCGTTTGAATCGTTTGGTCCGGGATCAACGGCGGCTTGGGACGCGCCCGCATCGGAATCGGGCTCAAACACGGGATACCCGGATCACGATAAACCAACTCTCTGTTCCCGAATCGGTCAATCCAATAGATCGCCCGGTTGGTAATCTTCGGGTCGTAAACACAAAGGTAATCATCTTCGCTCAAGGGCCAGGGTGTGCCGTAGACCTGGTGCTTTCGAATCCGCGACTTCCCGCCCTCCGCTTCGGGAAACGGCACAGCAGGCGTCAAGCGTGTCAACTGCGACATCGCATCATCATCCACAACCCACGGATCAATCAGAACTAACGAGCCGAAAGCATGACCATGGTGCGCACCGGCAGTCGCCACAAACTTGTGCGAACCCGGGATCGCTCGGATGCTCATTTCCATCCAAGGCCGGCCTTCGCGACGGTCGGGATAGTTGCCGTGTACGGTCCGAGGATCTCGCCCGTCCGGATAGCTCGTCCAGATGTGGTGCGCGACGTTCGTATCCCGGTCAACATAGTCCCACCGCGTATAAACCAGCATACCGTCATGAGCCACGCTAGGCTGCCATTCGTGCGTTTCGTGATAACTCAGACGAATAATGTCACGACCGTCCGGTTGCATCGAGTGCAAAGTGTAGACGGGGCAATGTCGCCCACAGCGAAGGAACCCACCTCGCCGCTCGGATATAAAGACAATACGGCCATTCGGCAAAAAACACGGATCGAAATCATCCCAAGGACCATCGGTCAACTGTGTCAAACCGGTTCCATCCGCCCTGCAGCGAAAGATGTGGTAACTGTACTCCGGTTTCCACTCGTACGCTTCTGCCCCTTTGTATTTCTGCCACGCTTTGGCTTGGCTGTATGCAAATACAATCGTCTTGCCGTCAAACGAAAGCTCGGGGGAAAGAAATGTGCCCGAATCCAGTTTCTGGCCCTTTAGACGCCCATCCCGCACGACGGACTCGCTCAGTAAGTTGACCAGCGTTGGGTGGTCTCCAAACGGGTCGTTCAGAATATAGAGCCCACCGCCAGGCCGTGCGTTGCAGCCATAGTATTGGTCACACATATGATAGACACCGGCTGAATCGTGCCGTTTAATGAACAGCAGTTTTGCAAATTGGAGTTCGGGGTTGCAAAACGCGACCTTCCGTGCCAAACGACGCGACTCGATATAAAGCGTACGGCGTTGTTTCAACGTGATCTTGCCAACTTTCTGGTATTGCAGCAAACGTGCCGTCAGATTCTTCAACGTCGAAACGAGCGGAACAATACGCGTTCGAGCAGACGTTTCTTCCAGGCGATCGGCCAACTGTTCGGCTCGCTGAATCACCCGCCTGGTATGGGCCAAGGAGAACTGCGGCAATTGCGTGCGTTCGGATTTCGATCCTACCCGCCGCGTGAACGCAACGTCTTGCTCGATCCAATCGGCTTCCAACTGCTCAGCAAGCAACGCCTTCACGTCAGTCGCGGTCGCGCGTGCCGGTTGAGCACCACTGCATACATCGTGACAGAGCACAATGCCGAGAAAAACAAACGTCGCCACAACAGCCAACCTCCCCAATCGAACCAGGCAGGGGGCGTTATCTTTTATCCAACTCATGGCGGTCTCCCAACCCAATAATGACTGTCGACTGCAGCCATTCTACCGTTGGACGGTTGACAAATAAAGCGGCGGCCCGGTCTTGATCGTAACGTGGTCCACCACAGGGGAGGGCGAAGCTCCTGCTGAGCCGTCACGTCAACCAGCGTCGACACGTTTCACCGGCTCGGCGGGAGCCTCGCCCTCCCGTTGGCCCAGCTAACGAGCACTGCCCGGCAGCCCATTAGTTCCCCAAAGATGCAGCGTCCCAATCAACTTTGCACCAGACCCGCGGTCGGGCCACGGCGAAAAGAATCGGCCGGCGTTTCAGTCCATACCTCACCGATCATCGGAGCATCTTAAACAGGAGATAACAGAGAAAACGGATAGCAAGATAGCAAGTCCCTCTGTTGTCTCTGTTCCCTCCTGTTCACATTGTCCTGAATATGCCATCGGCATAATGGACAGATACCTCACCGATTATCGAGTCCCACTTCGCAAGGCGCGCGCATTACCCGCATGAAACGACGCCCTGAAAACGGCCAATCTTGCTGGCGAAGCCCGCGTTAGGCTACTCGTCCGCACACGGTCTTCACAATATGCTCACAACGCGTCCCGAAGTATCTGAGTCAGCTCGCTCTCCAACAATCGGATCGGGTTCCCTTTCATGCTGCTGGAGTGTGTTGCTTTCTCGATAAGCGTGGGAAAGTCGCTCTTAGTCACTCCATAACTACTGAGCGACGGTATCGCCAAGTCATCACATAACTGCCGCACCCACTGCACTCCATCGTCCGCGGTGGCTTGCCGATCGCCGGTCAACAACCGAGCCACTTCGTTAAACCGATCCAGCACCTTGCTCTCCGGCCGACGTATTCGCAGGGCGGCGACGTTGACTGACATCGCATGCGGCAACAGTGCGGCACAGGTCGCACCGTGCGGCGCGGAAAACATCCCGCCGAACGGTCCCGCGAATCCGTGGACGGCTCCTAATTTTGCGTTCGCCAGTGCCAGTCCGCCAAACAGGCTGGCAACGGCCATGTCCTCGCGAGCTGTGATATCGTGGCCGTCCTCACAAGCTCGGCGCAATGATCTGGCAACTCGGCCCATCGCCTCGCGACAAAGGGCATCGGTCAGCGGATTGGCATGCCGGGACACGAACGGTTCGATCACCTGCGTCAGCGCATCGAGTCCCGTGGCGGCAGTCAGTTCCGGTGGCAAATCAACCGTCAGCTCTGGATCAACGACCGCCAGGCGAGGGAGCATCAGCGGGCTCCGCAAACTCACCTTCACTCGATGGTCCGGCGAGCCGAGTACCGCATTGCGTGTCACTTCAGCACCGGTTCCCGCCGTCGTCGGAATAGCGATATACGGAAACGATGGTTGCGTCAGGGGTTGTCCGCGTCCGATCACTTCCAGAAAATCCAACGGTGGACCAGGATTGGGCAAGAGGATTGCAATCGCTTTGCCGGTATCGATGACACTGCCTCCACCGAACCCAACAATCACGTCACATGCTTCCGCGCAAGCCAGTTCAACACCCCGCGACACCATTTCAATCGTCGGCTCATCAGTGACTGAAAAAGTAACCACGTCCAGCCGGTGCGAAGCCAGGATACGGAGCAACGGTGCCACTCGATCAGATGTTCGCCCGACGACAAGCAAGACGCGCCGACCCAAGTCGGCCGCCAAAGGGCCAACCTGCTTAAGTGAGCCGGCACCAAACACGATTCGTGTCGCGGTCGCAAACTCAAACTCCATGACTCATCCCCCAGCCGGTATCGTCGGGAAAGACATTCGAGTATTTGTAGCTTGTGCGCGGCGAAGCCATCATACCAGAGACCGTGTCTCGCCATGTTGCATAGTGGGCCGTCTCTTTGTGCCGAACAGGATCAGCGTCCGTTCGATAGACTTCCACCAGAACAAACCGCGAAGCATCATCGTTCTGCTGGACCACGTCGAACCGGACAATGCCCGGTTCCTGAAGACTCTGTTTCGCGTTTTCAATCGTCGCCTTGCGGAAAGCCTCGATCCGTTCCGGCTTGACATGGACCAGCACATGAACAACCAACATACTCCAATTCCTTTCCAGGTAACTCTTGATTTCGAACGGCGGCTGGAGAGCGAAGAGGGGATCGATCTTACAAGGCCTCTCTCCCCTGCTTTCCACCTATTGTCGCGTTTTCCGGTACTGGTTTGCAAGAGCGCAGTGATCCGCGAACAGTTCATCGAGCTTTAATTCTCAGCATGCGTACTCCTCGGTTCTCGACAGATGTACGGATCGGATTGTCAGCGACCGCAAACATGCCGGAGCATCGTCTTGTAATTGGTCAGCGTTCGGTCCGAAACGTGCCGGCCAAAAGGAGAGGCCGAGGGCATCAAGACAAAGCCACGACCGTTGCCCGATGTACCCGCCTCGATCGCATCAACCACGAGCCGTTCAAACGGACCGGGCGCCATCTGTTCGATATCCGCCACTTCAATATTACCAAAAAGGACCATTCGATCGCCGTAGCGCCGCCGCACTTCGTCCAGTTGGATATCGCCTTGCGGCGGTGGTTCAATCGGATCGATCGCATCCGCACCCATGCCCGCGATCATGGCCAAGACATTTCGCACACGGCCATGACAGTGAATCCTCGCGAACCCTCCGTGACTCTGGATTGCTCGCACCATTGGTTCGACGTAACGAACAACGTACTCGTCAAATAGCCTCGGTGGCAAATACGGTTCGGCGGCAAACTCCGGACCGTAGATGCGCCACAAATGCCCCGGAAACTCGCGAGCGACCTGCTCCGTGCGGCGGTGGATCGGGCCGGCCAACTTCTCAAGTAAACGATGAAACAGGCGGTTCTCGGTGAACGCGATGACCGTGTAATCTTCCGTGTTAAAGAGTGTCGCTGCCGCACAGAGCGGATCTTCCGTGTCAACCATCACGATCCCGCGGTCCCCGAGCACTTCTTCCTCGGCAAACAGTGGAGCCACATCGACCGACTCGGCAAAGAACTCGTCCGGCAATTGCAGGTAGGCCTCCAAATCGTCCGTGCTCTTCAGCAAGTGCTCGGTCGTCCACAAAGTATCAACGTCCGGATCGCGCCGCATGACCGATGTCAGACATCGGCCGGAAACGGAAATCGTCGTCCGGATCAGGCGGTGACCATCCTCGATCGTCGTTTCTGTCCGCATGAACTCGCGGCGTACCGACTTGACTGACGAATTGCCGGAGGTATCCCAGGCTTCATGCGAATGCGTGCGTACGGCGCTTCGCATGCGGATCAGATCCGTTTGTTCCTCAGCCATCTGCAACAACGATCGCCAGGACGGATCATTGTAGACGTTAAACGGATCCGGGTCGGTCGGGTCCATTGGTAGCCCGCCAATTTCGTAGAAACTGATTGCCGGCCGATCGACCGGCTCTCCGCGAAGAGTTGCCATCAAACGCTCACGGCGGTTCATCGCTGCAGTCATAGCAAGATAACTCGGATATCCTATCTAAACTACGTTCATTCTCGAGAATCGCTCGGTTCGTCTTTTGCTCTTGGTGCAACTGGGATTCCTTGGTGAGTGCGCCAGCATAACACAATCGGACGGAGGATTCCATGAGCAGGATTCGACGAAGATTCTCGGACACGTTTAAGGCGGAAGCTTAGCTGCGTGACGGGAAGGAAGTTGTAGGGTGTGACCAGTCGTAGGATGTGACCAACTCGCCGGCGAGAAGCCTCCATCATCCGCAACGTTCACGGCGAGCGCCGGCACACCAGGAATCGCTCGTCCTATTCTGGAGCATCTCACCGCGTGTTGGACCGGCACTTCCCCAACGGATGCGCACTCGACCAGCGCGACATAACACTGAAATGACGACCAGCGTATGGGCGCCTTGTAACCGGATTGTGGTGTGTCTGAGTTTGCATTCCGTTTCCACCCGGAGTATGTTGGCTTTCAATCCCAACACGCAGCTGACGATCGGGCATCAGGAGGATTGGCGAGTGCGACTTATCTCATTGACGGTTCTGAGCAGTGTGCTCATGGCAAACGTGGTCGGCGGTGCACCGACAGGTGCTGAACCCTCTGCAGGTGGTGAAGACCTAGAACAATCGGCCGAATCAACACGCCGCCCCAATATCATCATCATCCTGGTTGACGATCTGGGGTATGGCGACTTGAGCAGTTATGGCGCGACCGATCTGAAGACGCCGCATGTTGACGCCATGGTTTCGGCCGGAATGCGATTCGATACGTTCTACGCGAACTGCCCCGTCTGTTCCCCGACACGCGCATCGTTGCTGACCGGTCGTTATCCAGAACTCGTCGGCGTTCCGGGCGTGATTCGTACTCGTGCAAGCAACAGTTGGGGATACCTGGCCCCTGAAGCAATCCTGCTTCCCGAGATGCTGAAACGCGTCGGCTACACAACCGGGATTGTCGGCAAGTGGCACCTTGGACTTGAATCACCGAACTTGCCTTGCTAACGTGGCTTCAACACATTTCACGGATTCCTGGGCGACATGATGGATGATTACTATTCGCACCGTCGCCAGGCCCAGAATTATATGCGGTATAATGGTCAAACAATTGACCCACAGGGGCACGCGACCGATCTATTCACCCGGTGGGCAAGCGACTTCATCAGACGATCGACTAGGGGAGATCGTCCATTTTTCCTCTATCTGGCCTACAATGCACCCCATACCCCGATTCAACCTCCAGAATCGTGGCTAAGAAAGGTCAAAGAGCGGGAGAAGGGGATTTCCGATAAACGAGCGAAACTGGTGGCCCTGATCGAGCACTTGGATTCGGGTATTGGCACGGTTTTGGATTCACTTACTGAAACGGGGCAAGTGAAAAACACACTGGTAATCTTCACGTCCGACAATGGTGGTCAACTGAGTGTCGGCGCCAACAATGGACCGTTGCGTGACGGCAAACAGAGCATGTACGAGGGTGGGATTCGCGTACCGGCCTGCGCCGTCTGGCCGGGGCGGATTCAGCCGGCAACGCGTGCCACCGGCAACTGGATGACAATGGACATCTTTGCTACGGCGTGCGAAGCGGCAGGAGTAGAAATCGAACAGCCTATCGAAGGACGTTCTTTCTTGCCGATGGTACTTGGTCGGTCAAGTGTGCCACCCGAGCGCGATATGTTCTTTCATCGGCGCGAAGGTGGGCTTCGCTATGGCGGTTTGACAACCGAAGCGGTCCGGCGCGGTGATTGGAAGCTGTTGCGCAACAGTCCCTATGCACCACCGGAGCTTTACAACATGAAGACCGACCCGCGAGAGACGGAAAACATCTTGCAGTCACAACGGAGGATTGCCGGCGAGTTGTCCGCAGCGCTCAGACAGCAGAACCAGCGAGGCGGCGCCGTCCCATGGCAACCGCCGTCTGCCCGCGATGCGGCGACTTTTCAACCTGAATGAACGGCGGCGGAGTTCGGGGATGACTGGCCGTTAATGGCAAGAAATGGTCCATCAGGGGCTGCGAGTCACCCAAAGCGTTTGCTACGATACTCGAAAGGGCCTCTCGGAAACTCGCCGAGATCGCCGGCAACTGGCACGAACAGCGTTCACCTGAATTGCGGCTGTGTGCCGATGCGTATGCCGTGCGACGCGTCGCAAGCCAATTACCCACACCATCGGACGAGGTAGCTTTGATGCCGAGTATCAACGCCAAGACACGACTATGTGCCGTTTTCGGACACCCGGTCGCTCATTCATTGTCGCCAGAGATTCACAACGCGGCGTTCGAAGCTGCCGGTCTGCCCTTCGCCTACGTGGCCCACGACGTGGAACCCGGCAGAGTCTCTGTCGCCCTCGAGGGAATCCGAGTGATGGGGTACCGGGGCTTGTCGGTGACAATTCCTCATAAGGTCGAGGCGCTCGAGGCAGTTGACGAAGTGGATGAGACCGCAAAGGTCATTGGCTGCATCAACACGGTTGTTAACGATAATGGACGGCTGCTCGGATATAACTCGGACGGACTGGGAGCACTCGGCGCGTTGCGGCAGGCCGATGCCGATCCGGAAGGAAGCCGGACCCTGGTGATCGGATCCGGTGGAGCCGCTCGAGCCATCGCTGTAACCATTTCGCGAGAAGCACCCCCGAAGGAAATGACCATCTTGGGGATCGAGGCTGCCGAGCTGGATCGATTGGCCAACGATGTCCGAGCGAAAGGCAAGACGCACGTCGTTGCCAAAGCGTTGGATGCCACGTCGCTCAGCGAGGCAATCGCCCATGCCGATATCGTAATCCACGGTACGCCGATCGGCATGCATCCGAACGAAGGGAAGAGTCTTGTTCCTGCAGAATCCTTGCACAGCGGCTTGGCCGTGTTCGACGCGGTCTACAACCCGCGTCACACGCGGCTGCTGGAAGACGCCGCACGTGCCGGATGCCGAACGATTCCCGGCGTGGAAATGTTCCTGGGGCAGGCTTATGTGCAATTCGAGCTTTGGACCGGCCAGCCGGCGCCCCGTGAGGTAATGCGGAAAGTGGTGGAAGAGAAATTATGAACATCGTACTTGTGGGATACCGAGGGACAGGCAAGACGGCGGTCGCAGAGTTGCTTGCCGCGGATTTGGGACTGCAGGTTGTCCACCTGGACGCGGAAATCGAGCGGAAGGCGGGCAAGCCCATCCCCCGTATCGTGGACGAAATCGGCTGGTCGGGCTTCCGGGATTTGGAACAAGAAATTGTCCGGGCGTTCGCCGCAATGGATGGTCTGATTATCGATTGCGGCGGGGGCGTCGTCGAGCGCGAAGTAAACTTCGACGTACTGCGCAGCGCCGGAACCGTCATCTGGCTGAAAGCCTCAACAGACACGATCGTCCGCCGAATCGCCGGCGATGATCAGCGACCTTCACTGACCGGCACCAAGAGTTTTACGGAGGAGGTGGACGAGGTGCTTGCGCGTCGAACGCCACTCTATCAGCGGCTTGCCCACTTCCAAATCGACACCGACGAGCGGACCATCGCCGAAGCAGCCACGGCCATACGCCAAGCGATTGAGACTTGACGGCCTTGATCGCAATCCGGTCCAGCAGCAGGCAAACAGGTTCCGGCTGCAGTTCCAAACCTCTTGTAGTGTCCTGGATTACGCCATGTCCCGCTCGGCAAGCGGGACCTACCTCGACACCTTACGATCAAGGCCACCGCTATCGAATCAGGTCCAAGTCCGCTCGCGAATGGAACATTGACCTAGCCGGGACCCGACGAGGCCCCAGCTAATGGCCACAGTTGCAGCCACAACTGCTCACGGCATTCGGGTTATCGAACGTAAAGCCGCGTTGGCCGTTCGATTCGTGCCAGTCGACCGTCGCCCCATCGAGATACAACGCGCTCTTCCTGTCGACGACGACGGTCACACCGTGGAAGTCGTACTTGGCATCCGCTGCATGATCATACTGAGAGTCGAAGCCCATCGAGTACCCGAATCCGCTGCACCCGCCGCCCATCACGCCGATGCGCAAGAACATCTCGTCTTCCAGCTTCTGATCGACCTGCACACGTTTAATCTCCGCCGCAGCCTTTTCGGTCAAAACAATCGCCATATTTCATCTCTCCACTCGAAAAAAATCCAGGATTCGATCCGACACATACCTTACAAAACAGGTAACTGTTTAGCCGTCTGCAGTTGGATTTGCATTTCGCTGCTGTCTTTTCGGCTGATCGACCCCAACGGCCTTGTGCCGTTGGTGAGCGAGTCTATTGAGCTAAGGCCCGCATGTCATGCCGACGGCCGCTCCCTCCCCGCCGCCAAAGGCAGCGGGGAGGGAGCGGAAAGGGGGTTTTCATCACATGCTTTCTAGCTCGAGAGACTGATTCACCCATGGGACAAGCCCATGGGAGTCTTTCGACCAACGTGCGTTCTCCATTTGGCTAAAGTGTTACCAAAACAGAAATTCCAGGGTTCTTTCGCAAACGAGCCTTCGCGATTCTCGCCCTACGTCCGCTTCGGGTCGCGAAACGCGGATTGGGGCATCGCACGCAAGTATTGCTGATGCCCCTCACTGGCCATCGCCGCATCATATGGTTCGGGGTCGATAACCGCCACCGAAAACCAAACGATCGAGATGGCAATTGCCTCGTGACAGCTGAATGCCGCAACGATGGCCTATCATCCTTAGGATAGAGCATCTAAGTACCAGCCGGAAGCGTCTGGCGCCTCGGATTCACCCAGTGCACAGCACTCGAAAGCCGTTTCGTTCGCAAGAAGCGACCGGCCGTCCTTTGCGGAACGTGCCCAAGTCGCGAGCCGTCAGCAATTTACGCTATTTGGGCAGGGGGCCCGCGACGGTTTACCGCGAACCGGGGAGATCACAATCGACGAAGTCGGTCGATCGTATCCGCCAGGCTCTTTACCGCAATGTCGACGTCCTGCTCGGTATTGAACCGGCCGACACCGAACCGAAGACTTCCCCGGATACGATCCGGTGGCAGCCCGATCGCGCGAAGCACGTGACTTGGCTCTGGACTGACGGACGTACATGCACTGCCACTTGAAACAGCCACCTTCTGGGTACTCATCATCACCGCTTCCCCGTCAACACCGTCAAAACTGCAGTTCAGGTTGCCGACCACTCGCCACTCGGTCCGTGGCAACGCGGGCCCGTTAAGCGTGACGCCGGGGATCGCATCACACAGTCCCCGAAACAACCGGTCTCGAAGCCCTCGCACATGTTCGCTCTCGGTTTCCATATCATGGGTGCACAACTCGAGGGCTCGAGCCATCCCAACGATACCTGGCACGTTTAGGGTTCCGCTGCGCGTTCCTCCCTCTTGCCCCCCCCCGTCGATTTGGCTGGTCAACCGAACAATTGCACCCCTACGGCGCACGTAAAGTGCTCCGATGCCTTTTGGACCGTAGATTTTATGGCCCGAAAAACTCATCAAGTCGACACCAAGTTTGTCGACGTCGATCGGAAGTTTCCCAACAGCCTGTGTCGCATCACAATGCAACGGGATCCCCCGTTCCCGACACGCCTGGCCAAGTTCAGCGATGGGTTGAATCACGCCAATCTCGTTATTAGCCAACATAACTGAAACGAGCATCGTATCATCGCGCATCGCCTCGATCACACGTTCGAGGCAAATGCGTCCCGCAAACTCGTGGTCATATGATTCGACCGGAACATAGGTCACTTCGAATCCGCGTCCCTGCAGTTTCGTCAGTGGATCAAGGACCGATTTATGCTCGGTCTTGACGCTAATGATATGATCGCCGCGACGTCGTCGACGCTCGGCCAAACCACGGATTGCCAGATTATTGCTCTCGGTCGCTCCGCTCGTAAAAACAATTTCGCGCACAGATGCACCGATTGTTTTTGCGATCGTTGCGCGAGCCTGATCGACGCCGTCCCGAGCGCGCCAGCCAAACAAATGGCTCGAACTGCCCGCATTCCCGAACATCTCGGTAAAATACGGGAGCATCGCCTCAAGGACGCGGGGATCTACACACGTTGTCGAATGGTTATCCAGATAGATAGGCACGATGCTATTGGTCCGAAAAAAGGGTCTTCCGGGAAACTAGTGGGTAGATTCATCAATGGTGGCAACTCGGCGGCGGCACGAGGAACCTCCGCTCGGGCTCGACGAAAGGGGCCGCCCCTACCACCATCACCTTCGCATCGCCCCCAGAAACGCTGGGCGAGG
>JAJSAJ010000353.1 GCA_024274855.1 Planctomycetota bacterium
CGAAACCGTGGTTGTTTTCTGCACGATGGCACCCTGCGGGTTATTCTGGCTGACCACCTTGATCTGCAGCAACTGGTCCCCTGCCTGCTGACCGACCGCTTCAACGTGGAACGGCTGAAGCGTTTCCCCTGCCCGAATCTCGCGAATGGGGGTGACGGTTACGGTCTGTCCATCCGGGCTGATTCGCAAGACACCAACCGGCCCAGTTAGTTTCTGGAACTTCAGGCCGGCAGGGAAATTGAAGATCAGTTGGACGTTTTTGTCCGACTGACTCTGGTTGTTGTGTAGAGTGATCAAGTACCGAGTCCGCTGTCCAATGGTTATGGGGTTATCCAAGTTTGCAATGTCGACTTGCAACACCGCCTTGCCAGCGTCTCTCGGGCTGGGCCCCGCAGGAGGCATCACACCGGGTGATGGTGGACGCGTGGCATTGGCCGGCGGCATGACACCGGGGGTCGGCGGCCCGAGGGCGGGCAGAATACGAATGGCCGCATCGTCGGACGCTCGGGCATTCTCGGCACTCGTCACGACGACCGGGTTACTTGTCGTTGCGGCCGCTTAGCGGCATGTGCACAAAACCAGCCGATACAGTGTTTCGTTAGGCGCCATCCTTGGAATAACCCACACAATTTCCCCTCTCTTGGCCGCATCCGGATCGAGTCCGTCGGTCGATTCGGTCGGCTGGAGCGCGGTATCATACGAATCGCTGATCCGGATGTTGGTCAGGGGCACGTTTCCGATATTCGTCACTTCGATTTGAAACCGGACGCTCTCGCCTACGCGTGCCTCGCGCGACGCCGTCTTGGCAACTCGCAGTTTCGGACTAGCTACGATTCGAGGCTGGGCAACCGCCACACAGGCAGTCTGCTGAGCGAACTGTGCGCCAGGAGCGGAGACTTCGATCGTGTTGCAGAGCTTACCGGTGCCTCGAACGAAGAACGAGACCGCAATCTGGCGGCTTTGGCCAGGCTCCAACCGTCCTAAGGAACGTTGGATTGGACTTACTTGCCCGTCAACCTGCTCTAACCCCGGATCAAATCGATCGGATACGGCCACATTGTCCACAGGCCGATCGCTCACGTTGGTTATCTGGATACGGAACTGGATCTTCTGGCCAACCTAGGCCGTTTGGGGTCCGGTCACGTTAAGGGTCAGTGCCGGCCGTGATACTTGCGTATCGACATAGGCCTCGGCTTGCAAGCCATCAGCGCTCTTCACATGGAAGCGATACCGTATATTCCCTCCTGCCTGTGGACGAACGTTGACCTCGATGGCGCGCGTTGTCTGGGGTGCCAGATCACCCAGCTGCCACTGCGGACGATCCCCGAAGATCTGGGCCGCCGGGTTACTACTGACAAACTTCCAACCAGGAGGCAAAACATCGCTCAGGACAACGCCGTGGGTGAGCAGGTCGCCTGGATTAGAAACCTCGACGCGGTAGACTAACGTGGAATCGACCGCACCGGTGCTTGGCCCAGCGGCTCGGAGCGCCAAGCCGGGCGCGCTCCAGGTAACGGACGTGAACCCTTCGCCCACCTGTGTTTTCGGAGCATCCCCGTGGGCATCCGCTGGTCGGATAATTTGAATACGGACTTGTGTCGTCCCGGGTTGATTGCCGGCCGGCTGGCGTTGGGCAATTGCCTGTCCGTTCTCATCGGTCCGGACTTCAATCACGTTCGAGCCGCCGGGCGCAAAGGTTGCGGACGTACCCCCGGTAATCTCATAGCGTACAATCCAGCCGACGACGGCCGCGTCGGTTCCAGTACGTGTAATCGTGGTCGTCAATGCATGGGGGCGATTGGCGGCGACGGTTGTCGGATTGGGGAGCGCCCATTGCGCATTAATCCAGTAGATTGTCGATGTGTGTCGCCGTTGAGGCCACGAGGCGCCCTTGGAGGCGACAACGGTCACATAACTAGTCCCCTCACTGGCCGATGTCAGACTGATCCACGCCTGGCCTTTCTGCTGCACAATGTCATCCGTAACGCTGGGCGTGCCACGGGTCAGAACTTTGCTGTGGTAGGCAGTACGTGTCACCGTATAGTCCCCAGTTACCTTTTTGGACGATGGCCAAATACCGTTGCGGTCACTGACGTCAACAATCTGTCCAACACTGTCCTGAGACAACATCCACTCGATCGGCTGGCGCGTAACAAAATAGCCGTCTTCACCGCACAGACCCGCGATCAACACCACCTCGCTCCCAACCGTAGCGAACATGCGTGTCGGTGTCACCAGAATTTTCCCCGGTATGCCGTCGGTCAAGGCCCGCGGTCGGATCGTCTCTTTGGGTGCCACCGGAATCTTGGTACCAGGTGGAGACTCGGGCGGAGCTTCCGCACAAGGTGGTGGCGTGGGCGGGCTTTGCCATGCGGGTTTGGGAATGATATTCCCAAGTCCTCGGCATTGCGAATCGGACGGGTGAACCAAACGCGTTGAGGCCGGTGCGGGAAGAAAAATCCGTTGCCCGGAAGGATCGATTGCCGGCAAACGAAACTGCTGACAGCCGCTAGCCGCCAAAATAGAACCGGCCAGGATCCATATCGATAACTTTAATCGCCAATGCAAACCGTTCATGATCGACCGTCGCCTCGTCCAATGGCCTACGTCTGGGAGGATTCCCCATAAACGTAGCACGCGTTTTGGCAACATGTGGCGTTTTTTCCACGTGTATCGTTGCCAAAAGAGGACGAAACTCGGGTAAATGGACCAGCTATGCCAGTCAGTACGGTTATCCTGAAGGCAGACACGCTTGACGGCCTCTCCGCGGTGGCAACATCCGTCTGCTTATGCAAGAAGCCGAGAAGCCAAATGGTCATGGGTTGGAGAAGATGCCCGTCGCATACCATTTGCCCCGACTGTCCCGCTGGATATCAAAGCCAAAAAAACGGTGCTTACTTCGAACGGCGTTCCAATGCCCCGGCGACTGACGCCAGCAATAGACGCACCCAAACGCAGCTCGGATCAACCCTTCGCCCGGCCAACTCTCGGCACATACCTCTTGGGCCATGAGTCCGCCGGGGAGCCGAGCCGTAATGCGATGAAAGCGTGACTCCCATTGTTGATGTCCCTGAAGCTGGACCGCCGCCTGATACCGACTGTGGCTGGTCGCTTCGTCAGTCAGCAGTTCCGAGCGGGTTCCATCGGCACTCTGGGGCTTCTCCGTGTGTGTTCGAACAACATAAATCAACGTCCGCTGCGTCAGTGTTCCTTTGGGCAAATTGACCAATGTGGTCAAGTGCTCCGCAGTCAAGGCTCCCGGTAGACTGAAGGGGTAGATGCTGACGACATCTCCATACAAAGTGCTCTTCGGATCTGTCAGGTCAATGATCGCAATCCCCAGCTCGCCGTTCAGCTCGGAAAAGGCCGAGTGACGTACCAATTGAATCTCCTGATCCTCGACGATCGCTCGGGTGGAAATGGGAATGCGGACCAGGACCAGGTCGCTAGCCCGTTTCCGTAATACAGGATCGCTGGAAAACAACTTGACGATTGGATCGTCGGTTTCCGCTTGGCCGTCCTTGTGAAACTCGACCAACAGCATGCGGTGTTCCGTGTCGGCCAGCTCCATGGCTTCATAATAATCGCTATGCCACTTGGGGATCTGGCCGTGGACATCTCCACCAGCTGACAAAGTGGCAAGTAGAATCACGGCTGCGACACTGGCATTCATTTACGTAGCTCCCGGTTTACGGTGGAAAAAAACCAAGTTACAGCGTGAACTGCCACAGGCCCGTGTGTCAAGATGGGGGATGTTTATGTTTTACGTGAAATGTATGCATTTTAGGATGTACAGGCCTTGTGATGACTATCGGATTCACAGAGGATAGGTGATTATTGGCATAATAGCTGGGTTGGCTGGCTTGAGTTCCGCACCACCCACCTCGTTAGGGTGGAAACCTATTCATCGCCGGACCGTTGAGGCACCACGGAATAAAGGAGACAAAAGGAATGAGATCTCAATACCAGACACTGTGGCTCGGAATGACCATGAGCCTGTTGGCGGCGTTTGGCTGCATGAGCACCCCCGTATTCGCGGAAGACGTTGGCAAAGGAAGCTCATCCGAGGATCTCATCGTGATTGCTCAACAGGCGAAACAGCAGTTTTTGCCATTAGCTCCCGATCGTCTGGCGAAGTCACGACAGCGTCTTCTTGATGCGATTGACCGTTTGGACGCATTTCTGGGACTGGTATCGCCTGAAGAACAGGCTGCATGGAAGGGGTATTTGGATTGGCAGGAGATGATGGGCGCGTTGAAAGATGAGCAGAAACTGGACTTAGCCCGGCTTCAGAGCGTGACGGGACGTTATTTCCGCAATGAGGACGGGCTCGAATTGGAGCCGTTTACATCTGTGCGAGACGCCCTGGTCGACCTGATTAGTGCTGTTCACCTGGTTTCGGACAAGGACTTGAAGGCAACCTATATCGGAAAAGTGGACCGGATCCTGTCAAACCTGAAGGCATACCAACACAGACCGACCGTACAGATTGGCCAGCAGATCGGCCAGACGGTCGGATGGCTGGAACAAGCGGGGCAAGCATCGACATTGGTCACGGCAATACGCCACAACTACTGGCAGTCCAATCTCACGGCCCAGGTATCCGAGCGTTTGGCCGCTCGTGGCGTCCAGGAGCCAGTGAACCGCGAACGAGACGTATCTGACTGCATTTTGGGTACGTCGATTACCGGCCACGCAACGATGGACGGCCAAACAGACCTCCGTTTTGACGATAACGTAAACGGTCAAGCCAGTATCACGCTGTTGCTGACCGGCAGGGTTCATTCCGTGAACGTAGGCAGGAACCGGGGCGTTACGCTCCATAGTCAGGGCACGACAACGGTTGACGCGGAAAAGCAGTTTCATCTGAGTGCTGAGGGGATTGTCGCGTGGGGCGCAATCGCTCGCTGTTGCACCTCGAGCACAATTACTGGGATCTGTGCGCCCTCGGGGCTTATTCGTCACATTGCACAAAAGCGGGCAGCCAGAAGCAAGGGGCAAGCGGAACGAATCGCATCGCGTCATGCCGAACAGCAGATCGCACAGCAGATGGACAACCAAGCTGAGGAAATGCTGCATAAGGTTCGCGAAGCCTACCAGGGGAAATTCCGTTTGCCACTGATTCGTCGAGGCGAGTTTCCTCAGGAAATGTCGCTGCAAACAGCGGCAAAGACATTGCGAGTCCGATGGCGACAAGCCAATCCGTTCCAACTGGCTGCACCCACACCTGCACCGGCCTGTGAACCCGAGTCGGACTTGGCCGTTCGAGTGCATGAATCGTTCGTCGTTAACTTCTCGCGCGCACTGATTGGCGGCTTTACGTTAACCGATAAACGTATAGTAAAGATCATCGAAGATAGTTCGGGAAAAGTACCGGACGAGTTGAAAATCGACGGCGATAAGGAACCGTGGTCGATCACGTTTTCCCCGGTCCAGCCGGTGAGCGCTGTTTTTTCGGGAAACACACTTCGATTCGCGATTCGCGGCCGCCGTTTTCGACTGGGAGATCGCGTCATCCGCAAGCGAATCGAAATGTCTGCCGTTTATAAGCTGGAGAAGACGCCAACCGGTGCACGACTCACTCGCCAGGGCGATGTGTCAGTTGAGTACCTTGGCGTCCGCGGTAATCTTGGTGCAAAGAACGTTGCCCGCCGCGCAATCATGCGACGCAAGTTTGAAGCCATCTTTGCCAAGCAGTTCATTACGGACGGCATCAAATTGCCCGGACGCTGGGAAAAAGCTGGCAAATTGCACCTGCAGCGACTTGTCTCCGCCAAGGGCTGGCTAAGCCTGGACTGGATCATCCCCAAAAATCAGGAGCCACAAGTCGCCCAAAGGAATTGACGAAGGCAACGAAAACTGGTATTTCCACCCGTGGAAGTCCATCGCCTGGCCCATGCGGTTGCCCGGCATCGCAAATTGGACGTCAGCCACAGCAGCTTGGTGCCGAGGTCTTTTCTCGCTACGGCCTCGGCCCACGCAAAAAAACATGACGGGATGGTTCACCATGACTCAATGGGTGGAAATCGAGTTTGATTGCCTGCCGTTACGCAATATCTCGCGATGGGATCTGCCGCTTGATGCGTCTCAGGCATACCGCGAGTTTTGCAGTCGTGTGAAACGAGCTCACACAAAACACGGATCGTACAACACCTATTACCTCCATCATGCCCAATGTACGTTCCACCTGACCAATCAGCCGGAACAGGGAATGATCGAGTTTCGATTTGAGGGGGTCGTGCTGACCGATCCGTCGGATTGCCGTACCAAGACGAGCGATCTGGACGTTCACCTCATACGGGAAACCTGTCATTGGCTCACCGAACCCGTGGTCCAGTGGTTCCATCAAACCGTTCAGCGCGCGGTCGAGGTTGAATTCGATCGGTACATCGACGCTGGAGACTTGGAAAAAACGCGAAAACGCATGGCGCTGCTCCAAGCTGAAAGTGATCAGGCTGGCGGGTTCCTGGGCATGTACCTGTAGCGACCACCGGTTTCTCATCTTTCTGGTCCTTTCGAGACACACTTTTCCCGCTCAGATTGCGGAGCAAATGCGTTAGACCGACCAGAATGTTAAACCCTGCCGATTAGGGAGTTTCTCCAAAGTTTTCCGATTACATCACCGATAACAATGGTACCGACTGCGCTGTCTTGCGGTTTATGCTTAGGCCAAGCTGCTGGCAACGCACGGTCAGGGGGGACCGAAGTCGTGTTATTCACATTGCGTTGGATGCTATGTGCTAGCGTTTTCTGCTCTCGTGACCGTTTGCGTTCGCTATATCGAACCAGACCTTGCTTGGGAACGTGCATCGATGAACCGGCCGCTGAACCGCGTGGTTGCTTTGCTTCTGACGGCAATCCTAACGAGCTCGGGATGCCATCCAACGCAACCCTTCTATCTCCATGAAGATGGTGATCTGTCGCACTATCTGGATGCGGCCACGGAGATTGAGAACCCGGACATTGAGGAAGTTGTTTTGGACGAGGTGTCGCAATCCAGGGCACCACTGACACTGAGCGACCTGGAATTCACCGAATTTCGGGACATGACGCTTGAAGATTGCGTCTCGATCGCTCTTCAGAACAGCAAGGTGATTCGCAACCTGGGCTCACTGACCCAGTTCACCATCGCCGATGGTCTTGTTGGGCGAACGGGTGCGTCGATGACCATCTACGATCCGGCCGTATTTGAAACGGACCCTCAATTCGGTGTCGAGTCCGCATTATCTGAGTTTGACGCGCAGTTCACCAGCAGTGTGTTGTGGCGTGGCGCGGACCGTCCGCAGAACTTTGGGGGATTTGTCGGTCAGACCATTTTCTCGAACTTCTACCGCCAGCAATACGGACAATTCGATGCGGGCTTAAGCAAAAAGACGGCGTCCGGCACCACATTCACTGTTCGCAACCAAACGATTTACGATTCGAACAATAATCCGAGCCGGGGGGTACCGAGCGATTGGTTCACGGCATTCGAAGTCGAAGCGTCACAACCCCTTTTGCGAGGCCGTGGTACTCAAGTCAACCGCGTTCCGGTCGTTCTGGCCCGTATCCGCACGGACATATCGCTGGCGGAGTTCGAAGCGTCCGTTCGGAATATGATCATGGACATGGAGAACACATACTGGGACTTGCACTTTGCCTATCGCCTGTTGGAAACGGCCAAGATTGGGCGGGATAGTGCCTTGGTCACCTGGAAGAACACGTATGTGCTGCTTCAGGGCGGCAAGGGGACAGCCCAACAGTAAGCACAAACCCGCGAACAATATTTCTTCTTCCGAGCCCAGATGCAGTCCGCACTGCGAGATTTGCTGGCCGCCGAAAACCGACTTCGCTGGCTGATGGGAATCACACCGACCGATGGCGCGTTGATTCGACCGATCGACCGTCCGACAATGGCCCGAATCGAATTCCCGTGGCAGGACATCCACACAGAATCGCTGGTTCGGAGCGCCGAGCTGCGTCGTCAGCGATGGCAAGTGAAGCAACGGGAAACGGAGATGATTGCGGCACGCAACCAGCTGCTGCCCCAATTGGATTTGGTCGCGACCTATCGGTGGCTTGGCATGGGCGACGACCTGATTGTCGCGAACCGTCGAGGGTTGAACTTCATCAATACGGATCCAGCCGACGGCAGCAAGCCGATCAATCCAAATCCCGGGCTGCCGGTTGGTGCGCCGACACCCGGATCCGTTGCATTTGACGAATTGACCGAGGGTCGCTTCCAAGAAGCGCAGTTTGGACTGCAGTTCACACCTCCACGGATCGGAGCTCGGCGTGAACTGTCTGGTGTTCGCAACGCACAACTGGCACTGGTGCGTGAAAAAGCGAGGCTTGAGGATATGGAACTCAACGTCTCTCACTTATTGACCACTGCGATTCAGAACCTCGACTTCAACTACCAGACGGCTCAGACACACTTCAATCGCTGGGTGGCAGCAGAGAAAGAAGTCGAAGCATTAAAAGCCCTCTATGAAGGCGGCCAGGCAACTGTCGACCTGGTCCTTGACGGTCAGAAGCGGAAAGCACAAGCTCAGGCAGACTTTTACCGTGCCATCGTTGAGTACAACAAGGCAATTGCCAACGTCCACTTTCGCAAGGGCTCTTTGCTCGAGTACGATAATGTCACGTTGGCTGAGGGCCCTTGGCCCAAAAAGGCCTACTGGGATGCCCTTGGGCAAGCCAGGAAACGTGACGCGAGCTACTACCTGGATTATGGCTGGACGCGACCTCACGTAATCAGCCGTGGACCGGTTGACCAAACGGGCGAGTCAAGCATGCCAATCGAGCCGATGATCGAAAACCAGGAAATACCACTGGAGCAGATCCCGGCACCAGCCATGACGCCCGATGAATTTCCGTTGGACAGTCCGACCGAAGCCATACCGGATCGCAACGCGATGCTCGACGGACCATCACTCAGTCTCCGCGATGACGCGCCGGCCGAATTGCTTGAAGCCCCAACGCCAAATCAGGTTTCCGCTGGGCTACTCGGGTCCCCGAACTTGCTGAAATCCGCCGCGCAGGGCGTTCGCCAAGTGTCCCACCAGAGTGCCCCGGCGCAGCAGCGCACGTCCGCCGTTCGTTGACGCGAGATATCGACCGAGACGACCGGGCCGTTGCTTACAGAACTTTTGTGATACCTGGTAACGCAATCGGATAATGGCCCTGGGCATCCGGTTGCACTGGCGCCGGGGACTGCAGCGTGATTTGCTCCAAACCGGGCGCCAACTGGCGATCAGACGCGATCGCCTCGTCCCATGAGATCTTCAGGCCAGATTCAGCGGCCATCCGCCCCAGGATGCCCGCCATCGCCGAATAGGCGCATCGCTGAGTTTCGTTATAAGGCTTGTCGTTTCGAATCGCATCGAACAACAAATCATGCTCGACCTGGTAGGCACTCTTGGGCTTTTCACCGTACTTCCAGATCTCGTTTGCGTCGGTCTGTTCGTGACTATTGAAGATCTTCGGATCTGTAATTCCCTCGCCCAATACAGCTGAACCGGTCGAACCGTGGATCACGTCGCCAAAGAACCCCCAACAGCCGGCCATGTGCCGCCCTTCGGCCATCAGCCGGGTACCATCGGCGAATCGGTATTCGACGCTATAGTGATCGAAGAGTTGATCGGGCTTGTCCCGCACCTGGCGTCCGCCCTGCCCTTGCGCGGAGACCGGCCAAGCATCCTTGACCCAGCAACAGACATCGATGTTATGAATCAACCAATCCAAAATAAAACTGCCATTGACCCACGTGAAGCACGAGTAGTTACGGATCTGATGTTCAAGATCACTCATGCCCGGCTTCTTCGGTGCAAATCCGACGGGACCGTGCATACGATACGCCCAGCACGTTACGACCTTCCCGATCTTGCCATCGTGGATCTGCCGAACCGCCTCTTCAAGCGGTCGGTAATGACGGCTCATCAGGCCGCCGGCAATCTTCAGGTTCTTCTTCGATGCCTGCTCGCCCGCTTTCAGTACCCGGCGGATTCCCGGAGCGTCAACAGCGAACGATTTTTCCATGAAAATGTTGCAGTTTTTGGAAACGGCATGTTCAACATGAATCGGGCGAAATGCGGGTGGCGTTGTCAGAATGACCAAGCCACCTGGGGAAATGATCTCAATCGCTTTCTTATACGCATCCATGCCTAGAAACTGACGGTCAGGCGGCACATCGACTTGCTTGCCAAATTGGGTCACCAAGTTTTTTCGACTGCGTTGGAGTCGATCGGGAAAAACGTCGGCCATCGCGACCAGTTTGACCGGTCCTTCGGTCGATAGTGCATTGGCAGCCGCACCGGTACCACGTCCACCACATCCAACCAAGACAACTTTGACCGTGTTATTCTCACCGGCGTAGGCGCGCGTTGAAAGTGTACTGGCCAGAGTAGCCCCGGCAAGTGCTCCTGAAGCTTCCTTGAGAAACGTGCGACGCGTGGAGGCGGGCCGATCAACGTGACTGTTCGTATTCATGGGTGCTTCCTTCGAATATGGTGGCATGTAGCGAACGACTGTCCAAGGCAACCGACGGAACGAGCAGGATCTTGCATGAAGCAGCAAGCAGACTTCGCCGGTTCTGGCATTTCAGCCGCGCACAAGAACGAGCCCGAATACCAGAACTCTATTGTGGTCGTATTTGGTCACGGAAATCAACGGCCCAAGGGCCAGGTAGACAAAAAACCCCGGGCGGCCAGTTGCTCGCCACGGGGTTTGAAGGGTATCGCATGGTCGTGGTCACCGGCAACGCCCGTGCCAGTCTGCCGGCCAAGAGATCAGGCAGTGGAGCGAAAGTTGCCGACGCGTTGCCTGATCTATTGCTTGGATGCGGCCTCGATCTGCTCGATTGCCGCAGCAGCAGCCACTCGAACGGCCGGACTCGAGTCGGTCAACGCCTTCTTCAATGCCTTGATCGCCGGCTGAGCCGCCTGGCCGAGTTCGCCCAGCTCATACGCCATCTCGACGCGCACATGCTCGCGCACGTCAGTCAGTCCGGCAGCCATCAATGGAACGGCTCGTTTGACAAGCGATGGGTCACTGGAGTCGATTTTCAAAGAGGCCCAGACTGCGGCCAATCTTGTGAATGCGTTGTCACTCTGCATCATTTTCGCAAGGCGAGGCAGTGCGGCTTTCGCGGGTGGACCGATTTTCCCCAGTGCATAGCAGGCCGCATTCCGAATCTCGGGCGATTCATCGTCCAATTTCTTAACGAGTTTTTCGGTCGCGGCCGCCGCTTTCGCGCCAATAGCGCCCAAAGCAAACTCGGCTTCGCGAACGATCGCGGGATCCGAATCATCGAGCGTCTCGATCAGTACGGGAACCGCATCAACAGCAGCGGCCCCAAGTTTGATCAAAACCTGAATGGCATAGTAGCGCAGTTTGAGTCGCTGACGAAGTGACTGAATGCATGCCGGCACGACCTTCGGGCCCGCCGCGGCAAGCCCATCAACAATCTGCATCAGCTTATGCGGGTCATCGATTCCTTCCAGTGCCTTGTGAATGGCAGTCCGCGCAGCCCCCTTCGAAAACTCCTCGTCCACCAGCGAACGCGCGGCCGCATTACGAACTGCGACGATGTCGGACTGAAGGCCCTTCAAGGTGACGGCAACCGCTTTCGTGCGGTGCTCGTCGCTCGGGTCATTCAGTTTCAAGATAGCCCATGCAGCCGTGACACTCAGAAACATATCTTTACTGTCCAACGCGCCGGCTAGTTGATTTAAGATGGTCTCCGACGAATTGCCGATCGAGCCAAGTGCATACGCGGCCGCATACTGCACACTCTCAAATTTGTCATCAGCCAGCCGCTGGGCAATCGCAGGTGCCACATCCTTCGCGGCAGGACCGATGCTGGCAAGTGCCATCAATGCCTGCAAGCGGACTTCCGGCTGATCGGAGTCAAGCAGCTTCGCCAAGTGGGGAACTGCCGCCTTGGCTTTGGGCCCGAGTTCGGCCACCGCCAGACATGCCCAATAGCAGGCGGCCTTATCTTCCATGGCATCGCATAAATCCGGTACAATTTCCTCACCTCGCTCGGTCAGCGTAGCCAGGGCTGCCGCGGCATCCGCCGGATCAGCTGTTTTCAGAGCTTGAATCAGCAGCGGCCGAATCACTTGCCGCGGAACGCCAATGTTCTTCAATGCATCACGGATCGCGCGACGCAGCACCGGATCTCTTGCCGTGGCCAGCTTGACCAACGCCGGCGTTGCCTGAGCCGATGATTTCCCGATCCGCCCTAACGCATACGCGGCGTAGGCTGCCAGCTTCGAGTCTTTCGACTTCAGGCTTTTCACCAATGCAGGAACCGCCTCCCTTGCTTGCGGACCGACCGCAGCCAGTGCCAGAGCCGCCGACTTGAGCAGCTCGACGTCTTGTGCCTGCTCCAGAGTCTGAACCAATACCGGCACAGCCTCGGCGGCACCCGGCCCTAAATCGGCCAATTGCTTGCACGCACTAAGTCGTGCCTTGACGTCCGAACTCTTGAGCGACTTGACAAGCTCCGAAATGTCGGACGACTGTGCACACACGGTGGACGTCACCACGACTGCGATCGTTAGGGCCAAAAGGGATTTGATCATACGCATTACGGAATCCTCTGGTGAGTCAAATGACAGTTAGCGTCTGAGATGAACTGTGCCGGACCAGGAAGTAACGAAAACGAAACAAGCAAGCAAGACATACCGACAATCAACCGGCCGTTACCCGCGATTCGTAGGCAAGACGTTTTAGAAACGAGTTGGCCGTGACGAAACTCTGCGGTGGATAGTCGTGAACCCTTCGCTTCAATTCAATTTGCAGGTCACGCAGAAGTGATTCAAGCTTCTTGAACTGGTCGAGCGTCAGTTTTCCTTTGGCCTTCGCCCGTTCAGCAAACAGCTGGTCCAGATCGTTGACATAATCCGCGTAGGTATCGTCCTTGAGCACCAGCGGCCAGTCGATCGCACCGGTCACGGGATCGAGTTCCGATGGGCCGAGTCGCTTGGGTGTTGCCTCCTTGGCCAAACGAAACAGCTGTTCCGATGTTGGCCTTGGGCCCTTCTGAGCGTCCCGATACTCTTTGTTGGTTCGCTTCATTTCAAAGTAGGCTTTTGTCCACTGCACGCGGTTGTTGATGTTCTTGGCGCGAGCGTCTTCGATGTTCTTGACCGCTTCCGAGTCCATCAAGTTCTTCATCCCCTGAGAGCGCACGACATCCGCACGGCCTCGCTGAATTCCCTCTTCGGCCGTCGATGAGTGGTAGCCACCACCCCAACCGCCACCCCAACCGCCATACTGACCGAAAACGGGGCTCAAGCTGATCAGCGTGCCGCAAATGATCCAAAATGGTAGACGTCGCATTGCAAATTCTCCCTCCGCAATTTCATGGGTAGGTATTCAGTGTATTGTAGTCACAATCAACCGGTTGGCACCTGCAAATTAATTGAACCGTTTTATTTTGATCGATAATTCCGTTTCTCGCAATTACCGAGCCGTCACAAGCGACCAACTCGACGACCAGTCCTCATGGGGGGCAACAAACGCTTTATGCCCAAAAAACGTATTTGGCACAGTCTGCACCGCAGCCGTCGAGCCCCGTTCGAGAGCCTGAATGACCATATCCGGGACCGTAGGCGTGGGCCCGATGGCTGGAGCCTACGTGAACGGTCCGTATTGCCGTACAATGTCCCCTTGAATCCGCGACATTCTCTTGGGAACGATTGGACTGATTGACCATGTTTTTCTGTTTAGACGGAGTCGATGGGACGGGCAAGTCAACACAGGTGCAACTGTTCGCCCAATGGCTCGGTACAAAAGGCCACGACGTGGTGGTGTGCCGTGATCCGGGAAGCACGGAATTGGGCGAAGCATTACGCCGGATCGTGCTTGAGCACCATGCCATGCCGATTCACCATCGCAGTGAGATGCTGATCTACATGGCCGCACGTGCTCAATTGGTGGAACAAGTGATTCGACCGGCGATTCAAGCCGGAAAAACGGTAGTCAGCGACCGTTTTCTGCTGGCTAATGTTGTCTATCAGGGCCACGCAGGGGGATTGCCCGCGGAGGAAATATGGGAAGTTGGCCGCATCGCGACTGGTGCCATGACGCCCAACCTGACATTAGTGCTCGACATGGACGTGTCGCAAGCCAGCAATCGTCGCAATGATCCGCCGGATCGGATGGAGTCGCGAGGCACCGACTATCTCCAACGCGTCAGAAATGGCTATCTTACAGAAGCATCCCGACACCCAGAATCGATGATTGTGATCGACGCGTCGGCGGATATAGATGCGGTACGCCACGCCATTGAAGTTGCGGCATGCCACATTCTCGAACAAACAGACAGACCATGAGGTCGGATATGATGACGTGGCCAGACATTGTCGGGCACCAGCAGATCTTTCAACGATTCGAACAGGGCCTGAAACGGGGACGCTTGGCTAGCACATTCCTGTTCGTTGGCCCGTCCGGGATCGGCAAGCGAACCGTCGCACTCGGCTTGGCCAAGGCCCTGCTTTGCGAACAAACCCCTCCGGATCAGCTCGAGGCGTGTGGCGAATGCCCAGGATGCCGGCAGGTCGAAGCGGCCACCCACCCAGATCTTATCCTGATCCAAAAGCCAGCCGATCGGAGTTTCATTCCGATCAACCTGCTGATCGGTGATCGTGATCATCGGATGCGTGAAGGCCTGTGCCACGACATATCACTCAAGCCGTTCCGCGGACATCGGAAAGTTGCCATTATCGACGATGCCGATTATCTGAATCAGGAAGGGGCGAATTGTCTGCTGAAGACGCTCGAGGAACCACCGGCCGGCGCTTTGCTGATTTTGATTGGTACCAGCGAACACCGCCAACTGCCGACAATCCGGTCGCGTTGCCAAATTGTTCGATTCGCTCCCCTGACCGAGCAGCAGATTGCGGAACTGCTGGTCAAAGGCAACTTGGTCGATGACCCCCAAAAGGCCAGCTTGCTGGCCGCTCGAGCCGCCGGGAGCATTGAGGCTGCCACCGACTTGCTTGCCGACGATTTCGAGCCCGTCTGGCAGTCGCTTTATCGCCATTTGGCCGAACCCGACTTCGACGAAGTCTCTTTAATCAAGGAACTCACGAACTTCGTCGATGCCGCTGGTAAGGATGCGACGCCTCGGCGACGGCGGCTACGACTGGTGATTGGTGCCGCCTCCAGCTTCTACTACCATCTGATGCACGAGCTACTGGACGATCCATCGAAAACGAACTCGACCACCAAATCCCATGTACAGCAAGCATTAGGCACCTGGCAAGGTGGTGCTCCAGCAGCGGCCGATTGTCTTCAGCGGTGCCTGCAGTGCCTCGGCTTCGTCGATGCCAATGCCAACCTGTCCACGCTAATCCCCGGATGGATCGACGACTTGGCCCAATCCACGCTACGCAACCGACAAGGCTAACCTTCGTCGACGCTCCGGCCGCATTGCGATCAAAGTTGGCCTTAGGATTCGCCAATCAATAACTGTCGCACTCTTTGGCGTACAGACCCCCATGGGCTCGCCCCATGGGTGGATCAGTCTCTCAGCTAAGGAGGATCGCCGCCCGACGCCCCCCAGTAAACGCGACAATAATTGATTCGCCGGCCCTTACGTTGACTTGCACGCACATGAATCAACTGCGAAAACCGGCCCGGCACAAGTCGACGATGGTGGCAACTTGACAGAGTGTCCACAACTGTCCCCCAATTATTAAGGCTGGAGAACTGCCACCTCAGATGGCCCTCCCGCGTTCCACTCGAATCAACTCCCCCTTCCGCCGTCCGCACTTCGTGATCAGCGATACCGACCAAGGGGGCCTACTAGCGGAAAAATAACAGCCACAACACGCTTTGACGGGTCGATTATCAGTTGCCGGCCCAACATGCGATGCCGTTCGCACCAAGCGAAACGAATCGGATCGCCCCAGAGCGTCCAGGATGAACGTAAAGTCTATGTGATTGTTTCACTTTCCCACACCGATGCCACGTGGCCGGCCAAGATACCATTCTGACGATAATAGCTAAAACTCAGACAAAAATGCTTGACATGCCGAGATGGTGGTCAATAATCACATGATTCTTACTTCGGTGCGATTTCCGCCCGTCGGCTGTTGCCGTTTCTAGTTGCCAGGTGCGTGCGGATTTCAGGCCCATCAAATGGATTGACAAACGACGTTCGGCTAAATGGGCCCCGAATGTTGACCAGTGGGCTTTGGCCGTTCCAGCCGACCTCGGCCAATTCAAAGGCAGAAAGAACGGCACCCGCCACACGCAGCAACGATCTCGTGTCGGTGGATTGGCTTGAGTTAGTCGGTCATCTCTATACAAAGTAGCTTGGAGGAGTCGATTTCGATGAAGAAAGTAACCAATGTGTTTGAGGCGATTCTCAAATACGGCCACGACGAGGACTTCG
>JAJSAJ010000354.1 GCA_024274855.1 Planctomycetota bacterium
CCGGAACACGGCTCTCGAGCACGTGCACACAACGGTTCCACTGTACGGAACGACGTTCGAAGTCCGCTCGATGTGCCACTGCTATTGACAGAAAAACGGGTTTTCCAGTAAAGCTAGCGCTCGGTTCTTGTCAGCCCTGTTGCGTGGGGCAGACTACGTGGTCCTATCGAGACGGAGAGTCCCCGGTCATGGGAATGGAACAGTATATTCGCGCGATCGCCGGCGTTTTTATCATGATTTCGGTAGCGCTCGGGCATTGGCAGTCACCCTACTGGTACCTATTCACCGCCTTTATCGGGGCAAACCTTCTTCAATCCGCGTTCACGCGGTGGTGCCCGATGGAGACCATTTTGCGCGTCACGGGCGTTGTTAAACAATGAGCCCGTAAGCCCGCGAAGCCTCCCTTAAACCTAACAAGCCGATTTTCGCTCTTGTGGTTCCGGACGCGGATTGCTACCATCCCCCCTTACCTCTTTCGGTAGGCCGTGATGTGCACGGTGGCGTTGATGCTGTGCACCAACAGGGAGAATCTTGCAATGCTGTCCCGTACATGTTGTGCGTGGTTGCTAGCAACGGTCGGGATTTCGGTGATCGGGTGCGGTTCGAATCCATTCCGGTCGCCGCAGTCGCAATCCGCTTTGCAACAGCAACCGGCATACGGATCGCAGCTGCAGGAATTGCAGCGGCGCGTTGCGGAACTGGACACGAGCAACCGAGACCTTCATGCCAAGCTCGCCCAGGCTGAGCAACAGGTGGCCATCTATCGAGATCAGTCGGGCTTGCTGCAAAAGCAATTGGCCGACACGGCTGAAAAGTACCGTCAGGCTCAGCTGGCCCAGACGGATGCCAAGCGACAGGTCGAGGCTTTTCAAGCGTCGGTGCGCCGACGAGGTGGCGCGACAATCACGGCGAACAATAGTGTTCGTCAGTCTTTGTCGATGGTCCAAATCCCAGGTGTCGACGTTCGCCAACAACAGGACGTGATTCGTATCGCCCTGCCGGTGGACCAGTTGTTTCAGCGGGGAACCGCGCAGCTGGCGCCCACCGCCTATGCGTACTTGGATAAAGTGGCCGATGCGATCGTTCGGAACTATCCCCGCCAGCGCGTAGCCATTGAAGGGCATGCGGACAGCGGGCCCGATTTTACCGGCATGAACATGACCGCACATCAGCTGTCCAGCCTGCAGGCCCTGAGTGTTTTCGACGCGTTGACCCGACGAAACCACTTGCCCGCTCGCCAGTTGTTTGTTGAGGGCATGGGAGCGAATCACCCGGTTGCTTCCAATGCGACCGAGGCTGGGCGCGCTAAGAACCGTCGCATCGAGATTGTTGTCTATCCCCAATCGATCGACTAGTGCTTTGGCAGAATTCGATTCTAGGGTAGGCCGATTTCAGTCTTGTGCGGCAAGGTCCTTGTTGTCGGCAGGCTCGCGGAATCCTGAGTCCGCACCAATCCTAATGCTCAATGCGACCAAAGCACGAGCCTGGACATTTCATCAAGTTCGCGGCAGGTCGCTTCTGAAATATTCGAGTTCGTGCTCCGGGGTCGCCGAATCCCTGACCGGCCGGCTGATCGTTCCGACGCCTGTCGTTGACGTGGCTCGATCCCAATCCCCCACTTCCAGCATGAACCTGCGTGACTGCGGTGCTCGTGGCTTGTTTTACCCCCAGCGTCAGCTTTCCGCCCGCCTGTCCCGGTGGGAACACAACTGCCCGGCTACCAGAATAACTAGCTGCCCAGCCATCTGCCCAACGCTCTGAATCTCCGCCGGGACAAGCGTGGCGGAGAGGTGTGGGTAAGGACACGAGCTCATGGCCGCGGGATACCGGAGCTATTGCCGCTGGGCTACAATACATTGGCTGCTCGCACAGTTGGCTAAGGCACGTTATTGGCTGCGTGGTCTTAGTTTCGCTTGATGAGACGTTTTCACGGTAGCACGCCCACGGGCCCCGTGCGTCTGGCAGCGTGTGTCGCCAGAGCCGATCTCGCGTGCGTGTACATCATTGCCAGATTACTATCAGGTTTCGGGTTGGATTGCCATGATCGCCATTATTGATTACCAGATGGGCAATTTACGCAGTGTGCAGAAAGCGTTCGAGCGGGCTGGCTATAAAGCCATGATTACCAGTGATCCGGACAAGGTGATCAAAGCGGACAAGGTGGTTCTTCCGGGCGTGGGGGCTTTTCAAGATGGGATGTCCGAGCTGAAACGACACGATCTGATTCAACCGATTCACGAAGTAATTGAGTCGGGAAAGCCTTTTTTGGGAATCTGTTTGGGACTGCAGATGTTGTTTGACGTCAGTTATGAGGGAGGAGAGTGGCCCGGATTAGGGGTTCTGGCAGGCAAGGTCGTTCGATTCGATCTACCGTCGCAATACAAGGTTCCGCACATGGGCTGGAACCAGGCTCACATTTGTCGACGCGCCCCGGTGCTTAAGGAGATTACGGAAGGGGCTTTTTTTTACTTCGTGCACTCGTTTCACGTAGTTCCCGAGGATCTTGGCGTGGTTGCGATTGAGTCGAACTATCACCAGCCGTTTTGCGCGATGATATGGCACGACAATCTAATGGCGACCCAGTTTCATCCGGAGAAGAGTCAAGCAATTGGGCTGCGTTTGCTCGAGAATTTTGGCCAGCTCTGAACGGCCCCCGCCTTGTCAATCGAGACAACCTGTGGGATATTGCCAGTTTTCGTAAACTCCGCTGTAGTAGGGACAAGGGCGTAGAATCGATGCAAATTTGGCCCGCCATTGACCTCCGCGGAGGCAAGTGTGTTCGGTTACGGCAGGGGGACTACGCCCGGGAAACCGTCTATGGAGCGGATCCCGTCGAAATGGCACATCGCTGGGTCGAGCAGGGGGCACAGTACCTGCATCTGGTCGACTTGGACGGTTCCCGTGACGGCCAACTTGTCAACCAGGTGGCGGTGACAGCGATTGTGCAAGCCGTTCAGATTCCCTGCGAGTTGGGGGGAGGGATTCGTGATCGGTCCACCATGGAACAGTTGTTGGATCTGGGGCTTGAGAGGTTGGTGATCGGGACGCAATTGCTGAAGCGCCCCGAGTGGTTTCGGGAAATGTGCCGGGTGTTTCCCGGAAAGCTGGTGGCGGGGATCGATGCCCGCGACGGTTTGGTTGCCACGGACGGGTGGTTGGAAACGAGTACGGTGGATGCGGTTGATTTGGCTTGTGAGTTAGCCGATCAGCCGATTGCGGCGATTGTTTACACGGATATTGCTCGGGACGGCATGATGGCGGGGCCCAACACTCCGGCAATGGCGCGCATGGCGGCCGCAGTGTCCGTTCCGGTCGTCGCATCAGGCGGTGTCACGACCGCTGGTGATGTGGCCAGTTTGGCCAAGACAGAAATTGCCGGCTGTATTGTTGGACGTGCCCTGTACGAAGGTTCCCTAACGCTTGGCGATGCGTTAGCGGCAGCAGGCGGCTGATAAAATAGCACCCGCGCCGATTGTGCGGCGCACGGAACGCCTCGTGATCAGCGAGACCGGTCGATCAACATTTGCGAAAAGGAAACGAAGGAAATCTGCAATGGCGAAAGTGAAAATCGAAGATATTCGCAATGTGGCGTTATGCGGACACCGTTCGTCCGGTAAGACAACGTTGGTCGACAAACTGTTGGTGAACGCGGGTGTTACCAATGCAAGTCCGAGTGTGGACGAGGGGACGAGCATTTGCGACTTTGATCCCGAAGAGAAACACCATAAGTACTCGATTGAAGCGACCGTGACTCATTTAACACATGGTCCAAAACGTTTTAATCTGATTGATACGCCCGGGTATCCCGACTTCATCGGACAGGCGATCGGCGCGTTGTACGGAGTCGACACAGCGGCGATTGTGATCGACGCCCAGTCTGGCATCGAGGTGAATACACGGCGCGTCTTCGACGAAGCTGGAAAAGCCGGCGTTGGACGAATGATCGTCATCAATAAGATGGATGCCGAGAACGTCGATTTTTCCGCGTTGTTGACCGCTATTCGCGAGATGTGGGGCACCGCATGTGTCTTGTTGAATGTGCCAATTGGCCATGGAGCGGATTTTAAGGGAGTCGTCAGCACCTTAACGGTTCCTGAGAATACGGAGGGTGCTTTGGTCGATCCCAACGAGATTCACGAGCCGCTGATCGAGTCGATTATTGAGGTCGATGAAGCGGTCATGGAGCGGTACTTTGAAGGGATGCAACCGACCGAAGCGGAATTGAGTTCGCTGATTGTACGGGCCGTCAAGGAGGGCTCGCTCATACCGATCGTCTGCTGTTCCGCGAAAAATAATCTTGGCCTCGGCGAGCTGTTGGATGCGATCGGTACGTGCGCTTTGGCGCCGACGGACCTTCTCCGTACGGCAAGCAAGGACGACGAAGAAACCGTTATCCAACCCGATCCAAGCGGACCGTTGGTCGGACGGGTTTTCAATACTCGAATCGATCCGTTTGTTCAGAAGCTGAGTTTCATTCGCCTTTTTTCCGGATCGCTCAAGCGTGACGATGTTGTTCCGGTGACCAATGCACGAAAGGGCGTTAAGATCGGTCCGTTGTTGGACGTTCAGGGCTCGGAAACGGAGGCAATTGACTCGGCAGGCCCCGGGGATATTGTTGCTGTTGCCAAGATGGAAGAGCTTCAAACCGGGGCGACGCTAGGCGAGTTCCAGTTGCCGCCGATTCAGTTCCCGACACCCATGGTCGGGTTAGCCGTTTCGCCGAAGAGTCGTGGCGATGAGACCAAGTTGTCCGGAGCTCTGCACAAAGTGGTCGAGGAAGATCCCACTTTTCGGCTCGACCGCGATGCGCAGACCAAGGAACTCGTGATAACCGGAATGAGCGAATTGCATCTCTTGGTCATTCAGGAGCGACTGGCACGTCGCGACAAGCTCGAGGTCGAAACAAAAGAGCCGAAAATTCCATTCCGTGAGACGATTCAGATGAAGGCGGAGGGTCGTTACCGGCACAAGAAGCAGTCGGGTGGGCGCGGACAGTTTGGCGAAGTGCACATTCGGATGTTTCCCCTGGCTCGGGGTACCGATATTGAAGAACTGGCTACCAAAGCGAACTTCCCGCAATTGAAGAGCTTTCATTACACCGAAGCGAACAATTTTCTCTGGATCGACTCGGTGGTCGGCGGTGTGATCCCAGGCAACTTCATGCCGGCGATCGAAAAAGGTTTTCGCGAACGGATGGTTCGTGGTGTGATTGCCGGCTATCAGGTCCAAGATGTGGGTGTCGAAGTCTTCTTCGGAAAGCATCATCCTGTCGATAGTTCGGAAACTGCGTTCAAGACCGCCGCATCGATGGTTTTTCGGAATGTTTTCCAAGAGGCCAAGCCAGCGCTGCTTGAACCGGTCGTTCAAATGGATATCACCATCCCGGAAGACAACGTGGGTGACGTGTACAGCGATATGTCGAGTCGAGGTGGACGCGTGCTCGGCAGTGATTCGGCTGGTGGCAACCTGCAAACCGTCCATTGCGAAGTCCCGCTGCGATCCGTGACGACCTATGCGCGAACCCTCTCGGGAATGACTAGTGGGCAGGGCAGCTATACGATGGAGTTCAGTCACTACGACGTGATGCCGCCCAACGTGCAACAAGAGATTATCGCCAAGGCCAAGTTGAAGGACGAAGAAGAGGACTAACCTCAGCGTTGCGAATAATTGAATGTGCAATGGGCTTTTTGACCCGTCGAAAATAAGGCCTTTTGATCCGGTGCGCGTTTTGATCCGGTGCGACTGGATTCCCAACGTAGCGCACGATGACTTCTGGAAACATGGCGATCAATGCGGTTTGCGTCTTCGATCGACACCCCAAAGGCGCCATCGTACGGTTGTTTGTTTGCAACTAGAGGGCTAACGTGGGTTTCGCCCGCAACCCAAGTGGCGGAGTCACTATCAATATTGTCGAACGGACGCCCACGTCCGTTCATCCTACGAACTAGGACTCTAACGAGGCTGGGCCTCGGACCACTGCGCTTCTACCGCTCGGATCAGAATAACCCGATCCCGTTGGCCGCTAGACTTGACTCAAAACGATCAAGTTTGCTCCTATACGGAGACTAACTAGGCCCGTTGTCCACCAGCGGCCCCCCCCCAATTAAAAAGAGATTAAACCGCAGAGCCAAATCAGGCCGAAGAAAGCGATGGTAGCTTGTTAGAGGCTGCCGCGACGTCTACGATGACACTGAGCGTTTGCTGATTCTATTGCATGTGGTGTGCCATGATCTTCTTAATGGGGTTGTTGTCCGCAGCCAAGGCCGGCTGCGTCTGTCCGGGTTGACCGGACGCTCCACGACCAACCATTACTCCACCACATTACCCTGCCTCGCTCTGGTTCGTGCCCTGATAGGGCAAACTGTGGCGCATTTGAGTCAAGTTGTAGCGTCCAGCGGGAGCGAGTCAACGCGGCTCGAGCGGTAGCTCGTAATTGGTTCGAGGCCCTGTCTCGTTATAGATTCTTCGTGGGTTCACAGGCTCTTTTGTTGGATCCGCTTGGGGTCTCTGCGAAGGTCGTTTCACGTGGTGCGGCACGACGTTAAGTCGTGCTTCGTGGACCTGCATTGTCGCGGCAGACACTGTCCGTTTGCCGATTCTCGGAGTATCTGTCATGGCTTCTGATTTTCGCTTGAAAGAACAGTTACCGCGTCTGACTGATCGTATCGTTGCAACCTACGCGGAAGTGGACGAGATTAACCATCTGGGACACTGTCCCTTGCCACAGTACGAGGCGATTGTCTCCATTTTGGATGACTTCAAAGAGGTTCTGTATCCGGGGTATCGGCGTCGAGAAGGTCTTCATTTGGGTAACGTAACCTATCACACGGGGGATTTGATTGACGGCCTTCATGACAAGCTGACGATCCAAATAGGGCGTGCATTGCAGCATGAGTTTCGTACTCAATCGGGTGGCAAGCCCTGTGAGCCTGAAGAGCACGATTTTGAAGCGAAGGGACAGGCAGTTACGCTACAGTTCCTGGAGAAGGTACCCGATTTGCAGTCTCTGTTGGCTACCGATGCCCATGCCGCATTCGATGGTGATCCGGCATGCAAGAACCTGGACGAGGTGATCTTTTGTTATCCCGGTTTTGATGCGGTTACCGTCTATCGACTGTCGCATGCCTTGCACGAGCTCGGCGTCCCTTTCATTCCAAGGATGATGACGGAATGGGCTCACCGCCAAACAGGTATCGACATTCACCCGGCTGCGAAGATAGATCATCATTTCTTCATCGATCATGGCACCGGCGTTGTCGTTGGCGAAACGTGTGAGATCGGTGCCCATGTCAAGTTGTATCAAGGCGTAACGCTTGGAGCGTTGAGTTTTCCGAAGGACACCGCTGGAAACCTGATCCGGGGTACGAAGAGACATCCGACAATTGAGGATCGAGTTGTCATCTATGCCAACGCAACGATTCTAGGTGGTGACACGGTGGTCGGGCATGATTCGATTATTGGATCCAGCGTTTGGCTGACGCAAAAAGTGGAGCCGTTTACGACCGTGATGATGGAGCGACCAAGCCTGCGAATTCGGCCAGGCAGCCAGCCTAATAAGGACGTTTGACGCCCGGCGTTCTGCCCTGGCGACGGAGGACCATCACCGCAAGAAAGGCCAGCCAGGCGACACTGCTGAGGGTGGCAGCCACGCCAAGTCCAATGGGTCTGTACCGAAACACAAGATAGTGTTCGCCTGGTGGCAGGAAGACGCCTTGCATCACCCGGTTGGTTCGTACGATCGGTACGCGTCTTGGTGGTTCGCCGCTGGAGCTCATGTCACAGACCCAAGCGCTGTCGTATTGGTCGCTGACGACGAGCAAACCGGAATAGTTCAGGCTGGCCGTGATTTCCAACTGGTTCCTACTGCAGTGGGCAATGCGGCAGTTTTCGGCAACGAAACCATTCGGTCGCTCGTTTGTGTGGCGCAACCCGGCGGGAGCGTCTGTTTCGACGATCGCCGTGGTAAGGAAGTCACGCGCTTTTCCGTTCACGAATAGAAGGTTATCGATTTCGCGGTCCAGTTGAACCGGGTTATTTGTGTCACGCCAACGCTGCCACTGAACATCATGGACAATCCAGGTTCTTGGGTAGGCGGTCGGATTGTGCCGAAGTTCGACATTGGGAAGGGCTGCACCGCGTGTTTCGACGTGCACTGTCGCCACGGAACGCTTGCCACGAGCGGGAAGAAGCAGGTTTGTTGCACCGAGCAAGTTCAGCGTCTGCCGGGTGGGTGCGTTGGATTCTCCTGCCAACATCAAAGCGCGATAATTGCGAGACGTGATCGTCGTTTGTGCTCGAAGGGCTCCACGCGATCCCAAGAGATGGAGGTTGGGAAACAGCGTTGCGCGATCCCAGGCGACGGTTCGTTCCGCACGTCGCGCCGAGCTGCTTTGATACCACTCGGCCGGCACCCAACGTCGACTAGCTGAACGGTAGAAACGGGTTGGAGGCTGACTTTGCGATTGTTGGACCCTGCCGTTTTCGGAGGCCGAGTCGGCGGATGTCGACAGAATACTTGCCGTCGTGATGGCCGATGTCGGCGCGGTCAGGATCATCCAATGATTGGCCCAAGTCAACTCGATCGATGTCAGTAGCAACAACAGGCATGCGGTCGTTCGAAAACGACGCTGTGTTGAGCCTAATATCCACAGTGCAATGGCGCTCGTGGCCACGGTGTGCATGCATGCCCAGAAGACACCCCACCGCGAGCCCACGATGTCGAGTGGTCCGAACAATTCATCCGACCTGGCACCGGCCAACATCGCTTGCCACCAGATGCGACTTGCCAGGGTAGCGAGTCCGACTAACAGGCTCACCGCGCCGATGGCCCATAACGCACGGCGAAACCCGGCTCGATTCGCCGATAGCAGGCGATCCAGCCCGATCGCCGAGAGGATACTGATTCCCAACGCGGTGCACGTAAACAGCTTGGCCGGATACCGGAAGTCAACATAGCCGGGCAGCAGGACCACCATCAGCCAATATAAGCCACCGGTTGGCGATCCGATTGCATCGGTCGCCGGTTCGGCCGCCGTGACCAGCCAGGCCTCGCGAACCAGCCATCCCAGGCCGTACCAACCGAAGCTGCCGAGTGTGGCCAGCAGGATGATCCACGATAGCCATTGGATGCGTCTGTCCTCGGTGCGTAGTTTCCACTGGCTGGCGGCCAGTAACAGTGGCAGCAGGCCCAAGTAGAGCGAGGGTGTCCAGATCCGGCCTTCGGCACCGATTGCGGTTAGCCAACGCTGATTACGTGGGAACATGCGCCCACTGATGTTAGGCAAAACGGTCTCCAGCAAGCGCCAGGGCGGCAGGCTGAATTGGTACAACTGGCGGTGATGTGTGCCCGTTTCCGGTTGGCCAAACAGGCCTTTCGCGATGCTGCGGCCCGGAGCTGCGGGAGCGCCTTGCAATTCGCTCGTGCCACGAACCTCGGACGTCGGAAACTCGCTATCTGGTTTGAGCGACTGTTGTGCGAGGGCCAGTTCGGATTGACCAGTGCTTCGCATGGCCTGATGGCTCTGCTGCTGTATGTTAACATCAGTCCTCGCGATGACTGACGGCAGTTCGTAAAGCGTGCGGGGCGAGCTGAAACTGGCTCGGTGACTCGTCCTGACCCATCGGACTGCCGGGGCAATTTGCACGGCGGCTAGCAGGGCTCCGGTTGCCGCTGCCGCAGCGAGGAGTGTCGTGTGCTGTCGGTACCATGCCAACACGTTAGGGAGCGGACCTTGCACCGAACGGCTTGCTCGACGGTGCGACATCCAAAACAGCCATGCGCCCAGCGTCGCAAGAAGGCCCGAATGATAGGCTGCCTGAGGGTCCCCGCCGAGCACCATGCATGCCAGGATCGCGCCGAACACCATGGCCCAGACGATACTCCGCTGGACCAGCATGCGTACAGCGGCCAACAGTGCCAAGGGAAGCCAAGCCGCGCCGACCAGAAAAACGACATTGCAGGATTGGAAAAGTACCGCACCACCCATCGTGTAAGAAACGCTTGCCAACGCAGCAGCCGGCCGACTAGTGTTCCAGGAACGGGCTAACATGTAGGTTGCGGCAGCGGCCAGCAGAAAATGGAACACGATGTAGAGATTGAACCGAAGCGTGTAGTCCAACGGCAATGCGAAGATGAGTTTGCCTGGATAGAAAACGGCGGATGTGGCTTCGGCGACTACAGGTGTCCCGATCCCTTGTTGGGGATTCCATAGCGGTAACTCGCCGCTTAGCCAGCAGGTATCGATCCAGGCGTAGAGTGGGTAATAGAAACTGCTAACGTCCCGGTAGGCCAGGATTCGAGCACCAGACAAGATGCTCCCGAAGCAGATCAGCAGCGGCACCAGCACTGCCGCCGTAATAAACAAGCCGAATGAGTACGAACGGATGTGGTTCAGCATTGGCAGAGCCAGTGCCACCCGAACTTGGTGGCAGCAAGGGCCGAAAATATGACCGATCGATGTGGAAAACGAGGCTCGAAAAAGATGGCGTACCTCGGGTGATTGTAACGGCTTGTTCCAATGCGGCAAGGAGCCAATCCATCCCTTGGACAACATGTGGAAATCGTGGCCGTTGTCTTCGCGTAGTGATGCGTCTCCATCCAGATCAGGTGGCGGTGCAGCAGGGCCGTCAGTCGTCGTAGTCGTCGGGTGTCAAGCTCGCCGTCGAGAGTCGTCCATCATCCGCAACGTTCACGGCGAGCGCCGGCACACCAGGAATGACGTGGCAAGTGAGAATGCGTATTGCCGGGCGCTACTCGTCCCCTTCTGGTGCATCCCAGCCGGGTGTTGGATCGGCACTGCCTCTCTCGATGACAAATGACAAATGA